>CAXTRL010000072.1:0-12672 GCA_964246575.1 uncultured Armatimonadales bacterium | reverse complement strand
CGATGTTGGAGTGGCGCAGCCGGTCTAAAACGCGGGCTTCTTCCAGAAACCGTTCTAGGTCCTCGCCTTGAGCGCTGATTTCCTTCAGCGCGACCTGCTTGCCCAGCAGCGTGTCTTTGGCGAGGTAAACAATGCCCGACGCCCCATGTCCCAGCACATCCAGGCGCTCATATTTCCCCAGCCTTTCCAGCGGCAAATGCAGTTTCTTTCTTTATCGCGGGGCGGGTTCCGGCGTGTCTGCAATCGCCTTCTCAATGCGCCGGTCGGGAACCAGCCACATCAGCGCGACCAAAGCAAACAAGCCGTCAGCAAGCCAGGGAGACACAAATGCCCCGCCGATTGCCAGAGCGTAAAACACCGGCGACAGTTTTCCCTTGATGTCGCGTCCCAATGCCGCGCCGAGCAGCGAGTTCTGGCCGTGCGCCTTGAGAATTGTCCACTGAAGCAGCCAGTAAGCCAGCGAAGCCATGAGCAATAAAACGCCGTAAGCGGCGATGGGAACGGAAGCCGCCGGGTTTTTGTCGGTCCATTCCGTCGCCAGCGGGATCAAAGACAGCCAAAACAGCAGGTGCATGTTGGCCCATAGCACCGCGCCGTTCACTTTCTCGGTCGCATACAGTAGGTGATGGTGGTTGTTCCAGTAAATGCCGATGTAGACAAAACTCAGCACATAATCCAGCAGCGACGGCAGCAGCGGGCGCAAGTCCGACACGCTTGTTCCTTCCGGCGGCCGCAGCTCCAGCACCATGATGGTAATGATGATCGCCAGCACGCCGTCGCTGAACGCCGCCAGCCGTTCTTTGCCCATTAATTTCTCAGCCCAGCATCGGCAAGCGCATTCATTAATTCCTGGACCGAAGCATACCGCTGAGAACGTGCCGGGTAAGTGGCCTGGGAGAGTACCGGCGCAAGGGGTTCGGCAAGTTCCGGCAAGGTCAGCAAAGCATAGCGTCCTAAGTTGAAGACAATGGTCTGCTGGTCTAGCCAGCTCCCGCGCACGAACTCTTCTGGGGCCATAAGACGCGAAGAGCCGTAATTGGCGTCCATTTCCAGCGTGAAACCAGTGCCCTTTCGGCACAGATCCCAGTCGAAAAGCCAAATCTGCTTGCTGGCAAAATCGTAGATCATGTTGCCTTCGTACCAATCCACGATCATAAAGCCTGCGTCTGACACAGCAGCAAGGCATTCCGAAACAGCACGAACTACGGCGACGCGCTCCGAAAGCGGCAGCTTCTGGAAGCGGCTTCGCACCGCCATCGGCCCCAAGTTTTCTCCCAGCACCTGATCATACAGCAGCAGCGTCCCCTCCTGGCAGGCGACTTTCTGGCGCAAAGAGACGATTGCCGGATGCAAATCTTGCCCAGCAATTGCTGCCTCGGCCTCGGCCCAAGCAGAGAAAGCCGGGGGGTATAGCTTCAGGAAAATCTGCTGTCCTGAGACGGAGGCAAGCCAGGCCCGAGTGCCTGTGCCTTCTTTGGCGAGCGGCGTGATGTCGCAGAGGCCATGTGCCACGAACCAGTCAGCCAGGCTTTGCATCTCTTGAGCCGCTTCCACAAAGACCGTCCTTTCACTGTGACAGCTTCTCGACTAGCGCCGGTAATGGCCGTAGTGCCGGTACGAGTGTGTGTAAACGGGCGCGGCAGGCGCGGCCACGCCTGCCGGGGCGATGGGCGCAGGCGGCGGGACAAAAACGGGAATGGGCGGCAGAGGCGTTGTGGACGGATGCGCGTGCAGCACCAGCAGGCGGCCACCGTCAATCACATACACCGTGCCGTCTGGGGCCGCGCCGACGGCCTGCGGGTTCTTCAAGGGCAGATGCGCGACCAGACCCAGAACAGTGCCGTTCGCGCGGTACTTCGTGACGGTCTTGGCGACAGCGTTGGAAACATACAAATTGCCCTGCGGGTCGGTCGCCGTGTGCAGCGTCGCGCCGCCGAAGCCAACTGCGCCTGCCGGAGCGGGCGGCAGCGGCTTGACGAACGGCAGGGCGTACTTGTAAAGGATTTTGCCGCTGCTCGGCTCCAGCGCGACCACGCCGCCGCTGAGGGTCGCCACGGTCACGGTGCCGTCCGATGGATTCACCGCCAGCAGGTCGCCGCGCACAGGGTTGAAGTAAAAGGGCTTCGGCGGGCCATACGCCACATGGGCCGGGTCCGGCGGAGTGGGCGGCGGAGGCGGGACCGGGCGCACGGCATACGGCGGCGATGCCCGAAACGTGTATCCGCTGCGGGAAAGCGTCTGGGTCAGGAGCGCGGCCCAGGTGCCGGCAGCCGCCAAAGCCAGCAGCAAGACGCCCGAAACAATGGGCCACAGCGGCGAGCGGCGCGGGCGCACAGCAGGAGAAGCGCCATTCGGAGAAACGGCGACGGCAACGGCGTCTGCCCCACGTCCCTGTCCGTCCCGCACGAGGTCGGCCACCTGCATTCGCAGGGTCCGGGTCCCGGCTTGCAGGCGGGCAACCATCGCCGTGATGTTGTCCCGCCCGCCGCCTTTGACCGCCATCTGCACCAGGCGGTCGGCGGCGGACTGCGGGGACGGCGACTGCATCAAAGCCCGCACGATGTCTTCTTCAGAAACAATGTTACTTAAACCGTCCGTGCAGAGCAGCAGGGTGTCGCCCGGCTGCACGTCGGCTTCGGAGACTTCGGCGTCCAGGGTCGGCTCAATGCCGACAGCCCGCGTGATGATGTTTCGGAAGCGCGACGACCGTGCGCCTTCCTCGGTAATCGCCCCGGCCCGCACCTGCTCGGCAACGTAGGAATGGTCGTTTGTGATCTGGCGCAGAATGCCGTCCCGCAGCAGGTACGCCCGGCTGTCCCCGGCGTGGGCGACGTATAGCCGCTCGCCTTCCACCACGGCGGCCACGCAGGTGGTTCCCATGCCTTTGCGGTCGTCATCTTCGGACGCCAGCGCGTAAACGCGGGAATTGGCCCGGCGCAGGGCCGTCGCCAGTGCGTCCGCGACGACCACTTCTCCGACCTGCCGGTTATCCAGCAGCTCCGCCAGCGCGTCCTCCGTGGTTTCCACCGCCGCCGTCGCCGCCTGCTCGCCGAACGAGCGCCCGCCCATGCCGTCGGCGATGATGAGTACACCGTCCGCGCGGATCTGCCGCTTGCGCGTATCCACGACCGCATAGCGGTCTTCATTGTTGGCCCGCTGCCCCGTGTCTGTTTTCGCCCCGGCGGAGATGTTCATAGATAGAGTCAGTATAACCGCTCAACGCGCAAAAGGCAACAGGCGCGATGACCAACTAGCCTTCACAGAACTGCCCCCAATGCTGCCGCAACCCTTTTTCAGCTTTTCGGACTTCATGCTTATCTTCTTGGTGCCTAGCAACGAACTGAAGATGCAAACAAACGGCATGGCTTTGCTCTGCCGTCAAGATGGCCCACTTCTGCTTTTCCTTCTCGCCGTAATCATCGCGGCGAGGACGCAGCGGCAGAAGGCGCGGATAACGCTCACGAAGCCTGACTGAAGTCTCCCGATCCTCTTGATCAAAATATGTCAGTATATAAAGTGTGTGACGGCGGGTATCAGAGGTGCCGGTTTTTGGGATGCTGAAGATCTTCATAGAATGCGTCATAAAAGCGGGCAGGTAGTAGCGCCAGCCCAAGTCATCCAAATAGGTAATATAGTGGCCGTCAAGTAGATCCTCGTCAGAAACTTCCCACCAATGCGTGTCGGTGTCCCAGCTTCGCGCCTCTTGACGCGCTTCCACGCCGCCGTAATCATCCAGCACCTGCGTCTCGCTCAGGGAAACCCCCTTACCACGAAGCACGTCCTGAAATACCATCCTGATTTGGGCTATCAAAGCAGCAGCATCGTCAGCAGCAGGAACAGCCATAAATGACCTCAATTTTCATCGGGCGGGGTGTCTTGGAGACCCTTGACCGACAGCGCCAGCGCCCCGAGGCAGGCGATCCCTAAGCAAATTCCATAAAAGAAACGGAACGGCGGCGGAAATGGCGGGTCGTACCCCAGGCCCGCCGCCGCGATCCCCGCCGCCGCCAGGCAGGTGCCGATCCGGGCGCTGACATCTGCCGGCTTTTTCTCAAACTTGCGGGCGTTGCCGAGGCCGCCACCCGCCGCCATGCCCAGCACAAAGAGCAGCCCGCCGACCGCGATGCCGGCAGCGAGCGCCAGTCCGTACCGCTGCGTCAAAACCGCACCGACAATCACTACCATGCAGGCGCAGACCAGCAGCAGGCGTCCCAAAGCCATTCGGCGGCCAAGCACTCGTTACTCTCCTTGTCCCGGCGGCGTTTGGCCCGGAGTGTTCTGGTCTGGAGTGTTAAGCGGGTCTCCAGACAGCGACCGTCTCGGCTCCGCGCTTTGCGGCGGCGAATACTGCGGCGGCGACACAGGGGTAGATCCCCACTGCGGGGGAGCCGGGGCATTAAATCCGGCACTGGGCGGGGGCGGCCAAACGCCAGGAAGCGGAGCTTCAGGCGGCCTCTCACCCAGAGGCACCGAGTGAGTCAGAACTAAATAGCCGAGTGTGATGCTTAAAAACAAAAGAGGATAAGTCGCAAGCATCCCCACGCCGCAGGCAATTGCTCCCAGACCGCTCACAAGCGCCGCAACAACGTAGAAAAGAATGCCCATCAGCCACTGACGCCCCAGCAGGCGTACACTGCCGACAAGCGCGGCTGGGGCGGAAGCGCCGGCGTCCACCACAAGCAGGGGTGCGAACATCACTAAACCCGGCAGGAGCAGCGCCGGCAGCCAGGCCGTGATATTGATCACCGAAACCGCCGCCGTGGGCGACAGCGAGAAATGCATCAGCCACAAGCCCGCACCTTCCAGCAAACCCAAGACCGCAGGAATGAAGATGCCGACGAGGAGAAGCGGCAGGCTTTGGGGCAGTGCGGAAAACAAGTTGCCGGCAGAAATGGGTTCGCCTCGGAGCTGCCGCAGCGCCATTCGGTACAGCCCGCCCGCAAAAATCGCACTGATGCCCGCCAGCAAAATGCTGAACAGCTCTGTTTGTGCGAAATTTTGATACGGACTGGCTGAGGGCCGAGGCGAAGTTCCTGGATGCGTCAGGAGAAGCGTGTAGATCGCCCTCATGGACGCCAGAACGCCGGTAGGAATTGCCAGCAGCACCCATACGGCGATTTCCAGGAAAAACCAAAGCAGCAGTGTCCCGATCCAGACGCCGGCCTGCGCTGAAAAAAGTGCCCAAGCCTGGACCAGCCAGCCGAAATCAATCTGGGGGGCCGGAGGCGGCACCGTATGTGGTTGAAGAGGAGTGCTCATGCCGTGCTATTCGCGGCGACTGCCTGCTATTCCTGCTTGGAAAGCTTTTCTCATTGAAGTCAGCGGGGAGAAGTTTACGAGTGACTTCAGTCACTCGTTCCTGCTCGTTCCACGCGCCCCCGCTGTTTCCCCTTGTTATTCTACTTATCCTGCAAGGCCGCGACGCCGGGAAGCTCTTTGCCTTCCAGGAACTCCAGAGACGCGCCGCCGCCGGTGGAAATGTGCGTCATCTGGTCGGCGAAGCCCAGCTTTTCCACCGCCGCCGCTGAGTCGCCGCCGCCGACAATCGTGGTGGCCGAACTGTCGGCCATCGCCTGCGCGACGCCCTGTGTACCGACGGCGAACTGCGGGAACTCAAAGATGCCCGCCGGGCCGTTCCAAATGACGGTCTTGGCTCCTTGCAGCACGGCAGCAATGGCCTTGACCGTGACCGGGCCGGCGTCCACGCCTTCCCAGTCGGCGGGGATTTCGCCGACTGGCACGACTTTGGTATTCAGCGTGGCCGGGTCGGCATCAAACGGGTTGCCGTCGACGACCATCACGTCCACCGGCAGCATGATCTTGTCGCCGTTTTCGGCCAGCAGACGCTTTGCGAACTCAATGTTGCCCGCGTCCAGCAGCGATTTGCCAATTTCTTTGCCCTGCGCCTTAAAGAACGTGTAGGCCATGCCGCCGACTATAATCAGCGTGTCCACTTTCGGCAGAAGGCTCTCAATGACCGAAATCTTGTCTTTGACTTTCGCGCCGCCTAAAATCGCCACAAAAGGCCGCTCCGGGTTGTCGACATTGCTGCCGAGATACTCTAACTCTTTCTGCATCAGATACCCGGCAGCGGCGGGCAGATGATGAGTGACGCCTTCGGTGGACGCATGGGCGCGGTGAGCCGTGCCGAACGCATCGTTGACATAAACTTCCGCCAGCGACGCAAGCTGCTCGGCATAGGCCGGATCGTTTTTTTCTTCTTCCGGGTAAAAGCGCACGTTTTCCAGCAGCAGCACATCGCCGTCGGCCAGTTTGCCGACCAGCGCCTGCACCTGCGGGCCGATGCTGTCCGGGGCCAGCGGCACGGGCTTTCCGAGAAGCTGCCCCAGCCGCTCCGCCACCGGCGCGAGGCTGTACTTCGGCGTCGGCCCGCCTTTCGGGCGGCCCAAGTGGGACGCCAAAATCACCCGTGCGTTCTGCTTGATGAGGTACTCAATCGTCGGCAGCGCGGCCCGAGTGCGCCGGTCATCGGTAATCGCACCCGTTTCGTCCTGCGGCACATTGAAGTCCACGCGCACCAGCACGCGCTTTCCCGCCACATCCACATCTTCCACGGTCTTTTTGCTGAAGCTCATAGTTTTCTCTCCCAGTTGAAGTCACAAAGCGTCAGTATACCCGCCGGGAAAATAATTTCACAGGGGCTTGACAGTTAGTGATTTAATAGTTATAATGCTAACTATTATGCTTCCTGAGTCTGAAGTGCCGACTGAACTTTCCGCATCCTGGCTTTGCACGGCTTTGATGCGAATTGGGACCCGTATGGCAACCCATTTTGACCAGCATTTTGCCGAAGCCGGCATCACGCAGGCCCAGTTTCGCGTTTTGCTGGCAGTCGGCGACGCTGAGGCCAGCGGCATTACCCCATCCGCACTAGCGGAACATCTGCTGATTGAGCGAGCGACCACTTCCGTTCTGACCACTCGCCTGGTTGAGCGCGGCCTTCTGCTCCGCCTTCCTGGCGACAACCGGCGCACGTTCAATCTGGCCCTGACGGAAGAAGGCGCCGCACTGCTGCATCAGATTGTTCCGGCGGCTGTGATGCTTGCTGACGACACGCTGCGAGGAGTGACGGCGGCGGAGCAGCGGGAGGGGCAAAAACTGCTGGCAGAAATCGAACGGCATCTGCGCGAGGCGACTGGCCCCAGCACGAAAGGAAAAACAGAATGACACCCATTTATCCAGGCAGGTTTACTGCCGACACTGATGCGCCGTTTGTCGTCTTTTTGATTGGAATGCGGATCAACAAGCCGTTAGCCCTGCACAAGTGGGTGCCGACCGCGCTGGCGATGGGACCCATGCTGCGCTCTCTTTACAACAACCCGGAAAGCGGATTTCTGGGCGGCGAAGCGATTTTGTACCGAGGCGGCGTCGGCCTCATTCAATACTGGCGCTCTGCCGAAGACTTGGAGCGGTTCGCCCGCTCGCCCCAAGAGTCGCACCTCAAAGCCTGGCAGCGGTTCAACAAGGCCATCGGCAAAGACGGCAGCGTCGGCATCTGGCACGAAACGTACAAAGTCGCCGCCGGCCAGTACGAGGCGATCTACGGCAACATGCCCCGCTTCGGCCTCGGCGCGGCCCTGCCCCATGTGCCGGTCGACAAGCGCGGCGAAACCGCACGGGAGCGGCTGACAGTGAGATAAGTTTCTATTTCGGCGGCAGCCGGGCCTTGTCGGTCAAGTGGTTTTCAGCCGTTTCGCGGCTGATCACGCCGTCGGCACAATACGCCAGCAGCGCATTGTCCATTGTCTGCATACCCGTCGATCGCTCCGCTGACATCGCAAGCTCCAACAAGTTCGGCTGCGTTTGGCCGTCCGCAATCATCCGGCTCACGCGCGGGGTATTCAGCAGGATTTCGTTTGCGGCGACGCGGCCCTGACGATCCGCCCGGACCAGCAGCCTTTGAGCAATCACCGCTTGCAGCGTCCGGGCCAACAACTGCCGGCCCGGCTCGCCGAGCAGTCCTAAAAGCTGCGCCACAGCATCAGCCACGGTGTCCGCCGTCATCTGCGAGAAAACGAGAACGCCCGCTTCCGCAACTTCCAGCGCCAGCCGGGCGACTTCCGGCGTTCGCAGATCGCCGATGAAAACGACATCCGGGTCGGCGTCTTTCACCGACAGCAGCCCGCGCTCATAGCTTTCCACATCTTCCCCGACAACGCGCTGCGTGACTAAACTGAGCTTGCTTTTGATGACATAATTGAGCGGGTCTTCCAGAGTGTAAATGCGGGCTGAGTGATCCATGTTGATTTGGTCCAGCAGAGAAAACAAAGTTGTTGTCTTGCCGCTGCCGCTCGGACCGGCCACGAGGACCAGGCCACGCGGGCAGTGGGTCAGCTTCTCGAAGATTGGCGGCAGGTGCATTTCTTCCAGGGTCGGAATACGCTTCGGCAGGAGGCGAACGGCAGCGGCAAGACGGCCTCGGTCGCGGAAGACTTGGCAGTGGAACGTCTGGTCGTCGTGGCGCAGCGTGGCTGAAAAGTCGCGACCATCCCGTGCAGACGCCAGCTTCGCTTCCGGCAGGGCCGAGCGCAGCAGGGCATTGACCTCCTCCTCCATCAAGTTCGGCGGCGGTCCGGGGATCAGCGCACCGTCTACACGAAAAATCGGCGGGACGCCGGCGACGAGGTGCAGGTCGGACGCCTTGCGCTGGATCACCTGAGCTAGGAGCGAATCAAGTTCCACGGGTCGTTCTCCATTCTTGCGTAGTCTGACTTTGCGTAGTCGGCCCGAGATGGCAGCGTCCACGGCACGTCGGAGCGGGACGGCAGCAGGCGGCGCAGGGCGGCGACTTCGGCGCGAAGTGCCTGCATCTCAATTCGCAGACGCTGCATTTCTTCCAGCAGCAGGCGCTGGTCATCAGCGGCGACGGCAGACATCACGCGCTCCGTGATGTCCGGCGTCTCCACAGTCCAGGCGTCTGCCATTCCCCGCACTTCCGTAATCTTGGCCCGCGCCTGGGCGCACTCGGCGCATGTCGCCAAATGATGTTCGGCTTCAGCGGCGGCTTCGGGTAAAAGCTCACCGTCCAGCAAAGCAGGCAGATGAGTAAAAAAAGCGTCACACGTCATCCAAGTTCCTCCCATCCAAGTCCCTCCACGAGTATAATTTGCGGCGCAGGGTTTCCGTCGCTAAATGCTTGCGGGACGCGACCGTGCCGGGCGGGCAGTCCAGCACGTCCGCAATTTCCGTGTAAGACAGCCCTTCGTATTGACTAAGCACAAACACGGCCCGCTGCGGCTCCGGCAGGGATTGAACGGCATCCCGAACGGCCTGGGCCAGACTGCGGCTTTGGGCCAAATTCGCCGGGTCCGACGCCGGGGTGCTCGCGCCGTCTTCCAGCGGCTCCCAGGGACGCTGGACGCGGGCGTGATCCAGACACACGCGGCGAACAATGCGAAACAAATACGCTTGCAGACAGCCGCGCGGATGGTAGCTCGCCCGCCCCCGCCAAAGGCGCAGAAACGCCTCCTGCGCGGCATCCTGCGCGGCGTCCGTGTCGCCTAGAATCCGCGCGGCAAAGCGCACCAGCTGGCTTTGGTACGCCTGCACGATCACGCCGAACGCCGCCGTGTCCCCGCCTGCCGCCCGCCGCATCAGTGCATCTTCGTCCATCGCCGCATCTTCCTACTTTCTCAAATCAGTGGCTTTCGGGCATCTAGGAGCAGCATTGCGGAATGGTTCAGGTGCGGGCGTGGGCAGACCTGCGACTGCACAATCTCGAAACCCGCCGCCGCCGTTTCCGCCAGCAGTTCTTCCGGCAAGCCAAAGTAGCGCAGCGCGACGCCGTCCCAAATCTGGCAGCGCGTCTGCGGGTCGTACCCGCCGAGACTTTCATCCGTCAGGAGCGTATCCGCCCACATCGTATTGATATGCAGCATGCCGCCAGGTTTTAACACGCGCCGGGCGGCGGCGTAAAACTTTGGCCGGTCATCCCCTATAATGCAGTGCAGGCAGTAGCCGTCCAGCACCATGTCAAAGCTTGCGTCGGCATAGCCTGCTAAATCCAGCACGCTGCCCACTTGAAAGTCGGCGCTTAAACCACGCTCACGCGCCTTGTCACGCGCCCACTCAATCGCGGCCGGCGCAATGTCCACGCCGGACACCTCGTACCCGCGCTTCGCAAGTTCCAGCGACAAGTCCCCCGCCCCGCAGCCGAGTTCCAGCACCCGCCCGCTTTTGGGGTAACAATCAGCGGCTAGGGTCACGCCCAGCGGGGTGCAGTTATCGGCGACATCGTCGGCGTCGCCCCAGCCGAGTTTTCCCGCAGCGCGGCGCTTTTGATATTGACGGTCATGCAGCAAGTACCCTGTCTTCATCTGTTACCTCCACAGGGATAAACGCAGACAAGCGGCATTTGCTTCAAC
The DNA here is from genome assembly GCA_964246575.1 of uncultured Armatimonadales bacterium. GTDB lineage: Bacteria > Armatimonadota > Armatimonadia > Armatimonadales > Capsulimonadaceae > JANXMY01. The sequence continues at coordinate 2,287 of CAXTRL010000072.1, read as the reverse complement.
TTATTTTTTCGGGCGTGATCAAATAAAGGAAAAATTATTGCGATTCGTGCAGGCCGTGAATGATGCCGCCTGCCGCATCGAAGTGGGGTTTGATGATAGAGTAGAAACGCTCGTCGTCTGATTCATAGTACCGAAACAAGGCAAAAGCGATCAGATCGGCAAGTTGAATCAGGCGTGATGCTTTGGAGTCGAGAAAAAGCGGGACTTCAGCGAAGTTTCTGATTTTGTCCCAGGTGTGGCCTTCAGTCCGAAAACCCGCCGCTAACGCCTGCAAAGTGGTTTCGTAAGTTGACTTGGTTTTGAGTGTCGGTGCCGCTGACGGTAACGACGCGATTTTCCTTGCGTTTTAGGACTTTCTCTGGTATCATGCAGGCATGAAAAACGAGGGTTTGCTGACAGCGAGGAAAGCTGCCGCAGAGCTAGGCGTTCATGTCGGCACGGCGCAGAATGCATTCCAGGAAAGCCACCTGCTGTTCGTCGCATTGTACGGGCACAATCTCATCACCCGTCCCTACCATGATGCCTACAAGCAGCGGACTCAGCCGAAAGGCGCTAAGAATGTGAGCAGGCTGCATAAAGAGCAGGAAGTGCGGGCGGAGTGAGAGGGCATAAGCAACCCCCGGAGACAGATCGGGAGTATTACAAACGGCGCTTGTCCGAGATTGGGCGCAAGGTCTTTGAAGTAACAGCCAGCGCCTTGTTTTTCTACTTTGTTGACAGGGTTATCCATACTCTGCTGAACGCGCTTCACATTCCGAGCGTGACAGCACCGGGCAAATACGTTCACAATACGTTGAGTTGGTTGGTCGGCGGAACTTATCTCGTTTACATCGTGCGCCTCTTGTTGCCTGATGCCAACGAGCAGATCGCCGAGATGCGTGATCAAATTGTTCATTTCTGGAAAAAACCGAGGACCCGACGGAAGAAATTACCATGACAAAAATGGAACATCCAGCACTACCGATACCTCCTCCGACCTGGCTTGATAGCCCGATACGTGTTATTACTGTATGGGGCCTCGGAATGGGAACTGCTGTATCAGCAGTCCTAGCTGCTGGTCTTCTCCACTCCTTTGGGCTGGGGGGGCTACTTTTAGCGATGCCGGTCGCCTTGGTTATAGGATTGACCTGCGGAGGCAGCACACTTTATCTAGGCTTCGTGAAATGTCATATGAGGGTTGATCAATCCTCATTTATCAGCAGCGCGAAAGTTATTTCTGTTGCGTCTACTCTTATTTTTCTATTTGTCATTGCTTTTCTTGTCAGTTTTTTGATGCTTCCGCTTTTTGTGACAGGCTCTCTGTATGTTCATGCGAAGGCACCGCGAGGACAATCCTGGCGCAAGCGTGCCGATATGTTTATCGGGGAAGCAATGCCGCGCATAGCTTTTCTCTAAGAGGTTTACCCTTTGGGGTGAGAAGCCCGGCTTTGCCTGGTACGACATGAAGGAAGATTGCATACCCAGGTAACCTGAAGCGCTTGCTCTCTTTGTTCTTTGGGATAATGCCGCCATTTCTTCTTTCCACTGAGCATGGGGCTGCCGTGAAGCTCCACAGAGGCCGTGTCAGCAGCGTCGAAACGCGCCGCAATTTTTTCCAGTTCTTCGCTTAACCAGTAGCATTGGCGCTCAAAAACACAAAAGCCAGCAAGTACGAAGTACTGCTGGCTCGCGTCCTGCACGGTGCCGGATTCATCGGCATAAAGAAGGTACATGGCGGGTTCCAATAAAGTCAGTCGGGGAAAGACCTTGCTTTCACGATCCAATTAAAGTCGGACCTCTCAACTGATGCTTTGGTTATACCTCATTTTAGGGCATAGTTGCAATTCGGAAGTTTTGATCAACTATTCAGCGGCAGGACGACCATTGGCGGCTCAATGACATGGTCTACGCTGATTTCTTCCACGGCAGTCCCGATGGCGAAGAACTCAATGACGTGTGCACCCCAAGCATGGGTGCGCTCGTGAATGTTCGCGCCGACCACACCTTTTGCGCCGAGGTCCTCGGCTTCTTTTTGCATCCGCTCCATTGCAAGCTCCCGGCTGTCGTACAAAGCCTGCGTGTACTGGGTCAGCTCGGTGTTCTGGCTAAACGTCCGCATGAAGTTGCCGAACGACTGCGTGGCGATATGGTACACGCAGTTGCCCATGACCATGCCGAGGGGCCGGTAGCCGGAGCGAAGCAGTATGTAAAAGTCCTGGCCGGACAAGTCGGACGTAAATGGGCGGCCATGCTTGTTTTTGTAGCGGTGCGGGTCGCCCCGATGCACAATTGCCGTGCCGATGGCGAC
>CAXTRL010000071.1:0-12934 GCA_964246575.1 uncultured Armatimonadales bacterium | reverse complement strand
TGGCGGCCTGCTCATCCGTCAGCAGCAGAGTGGCCGTGGCCGCAAGCCGGGTCAACAACTGCCGCTCGGATTTGCCGGTGCTGACGGCGTTTGAAATCTGGTACACATCCCCTGCCGACGCGCTATGCTCACCGTAGGGGCCGCGCACCGCCGCTCCGAGTGTTTTTGCGGCTTCCATCGCACCATCAATTTTGCCGGACAGCGCCAGCCCCGGCAAATGGGCCATCACAGACACCCGCAGCCCTGTCCCGCAATTCGACAGCGAAGAAGTCAGGTAGCCGTAGTGCGAATGGAACGCATATTCCAAATGCCCTCCAAACTGGTCGTCCATCTGGTCGGCAATCCGCCAGGCAGCGTCGATCTGAAGCCCTGGCAAAATCGCCTGCAATCGCAGATGGTCTTCTTCATTGACCATGACGCTGACCGTGTGCTTGTCGTCCACCAGCGCCCAGCGGTTTGGCCCAGCCATCGCGTGCGCCACACTGATCAAGTGGCTGTCTACCAGCGCCGCTTTGTCCGCCTCGCCGAGCTTGCTGATTTCGACTGCCCGCAGGCTAACATGGCCTTTATCCCGGCGCTTCGCCGCTGCCAGCACTTGCTTTGCGACCGCCTTCAGCTCGGTCTCGCCCGCCCGGCCTGGAAACGCCGCCGCAGCGAGGTTCCTGGCTAGGCGAACGCGAGTAGACAAAATAACATCCGCTTCCCAGCCGGTTTCCCCCGCCCATGCTGGCGGCTTCGGCAGTTCTTCCGGGTCAAGCGGCGTTTTTGCCGAGGTGACGGGTCTCACCGTGGATCTCCTTCAGCGCCCGCTGCACTTCCGCCGCAAACGCTTCGTAGCACCGGGCGCAGCCCATCTGTCCTTGCGAGTACAACTCGCTCCGGCCCATGCCGCACTGCGGGCAGGCTTGGTCCTCGGCGGTAGTATTAGCGGCTTTACTCACGGATTTTTCGGTGCTGCTCATCTTCGGCCCGCATTGCTTTCATTTCTGCGATAAGTGCGTCCGTTTTGGCAAAATTGGCGGCGATTTTGATGTCATCTGCCTTCATTATCTCGCGCAACAGGTCTGTTTCCGCGAAGCACTCGTAAATTGTGGCGAGGTACTGCTCTTTGTTTGCATACCAATCCTGACACTATTTTACCCGAAAACGGCCTGCATCTTCCTATTTGCTTTGGGCAGTTAATGAGCAGACGGCGCTATCGCTGCCACTGTACTTGGGCCGGCCTTATAATCGGCTAGGACTTGGGCTGCTGTGAGTGCGCCGGACCAAATACGCACTTCGTTGATGGTGCCGTTGAAGCAGAAGTCGTTGTACGGCGAACCGCCGCCGATGCCGACGGTATCAAACACAACCGTTCCTGAAACGCCGTTGACTTCCGCGACATCTTTGTAGGAGAAGAACGTACCCCCTTTGGCAACCAGATCGCCATTGAGGTAAATCGTTTCAGTCCCCATGTCGCCGACCTTTTTGTAGCCCTGGAAGACCAGTGTAACCAGCCCGCCGGTTTTGGGCAGGGCAAAGCCGGACGCAATCGTTGTTTCCGGGCCGCTGCTGGTCCGGCCTGCAATGCCGATCCCCGCGCCAATCAGGTTCGCCGGGTCACGGTTCACCGTCAGGATCGCGTAGTTAGACTGCGTTGTCCCATCCGTGTAGGGCGATGATACGGCGAACAGCGCCTGGTAGTAGCCGTTGTTTCCGCCTACAAAGGTCATGCCGCCGCTAAAGCTCGTGACGAAAACTTCTACTGTTGCATCCTGAAGGTTTCGCACCGTCGCACTCGGCAGGCGGATATAAGACGGCGGGGAAGGCGTTCCGCCGGAGTTGCCGCCGGGAAAGTTCGCCGTGCCATTGACTCCCGCCGACATTGTAAACGTGACCTTCCCCATGACGATGCCGTTTGCCCCGCCCACCGAATCGTTTGCATTTCCGTTCATGCTGTACCGATGCGTCAAAGTTTGTGCCTGAGCGGGGGTAGACGCAGCTGCTACTGAAGCGGCTAACGCAAGAATGAAAGATGCACAGACTTTCACGTTGAATGAGTTCAATGCTATTTTCTGTTCCTTTTCTTCTACCTGTCTCCTCATTATCTCGCGCAAGCGATCTATTTCCGTCATGTACTTCGCTATAATGGGGCGATAATGCGCTTCTTCCCATGAAGAACTATAGGCCGTGCCTTTTTCACTGATGCCTCTTTCGACCATGAGATTTAAGCCGTGACTACGACGCGCAAATGCAATCAGCCGGAACCCAGCCGCTCACTTTGTCGATGTTCGTACACCAAGCCCACCCCGCGACTTCTTCGGAAACAATTACTTTTTCGCCGGCAGACACACTCAGCTCAGTCGCAGTAAAATCACGCAACAGGAAAAAGCTGTCTTTTTCTTTGACCAGTAATGCCTCCGGCACCCAGCCGCTGATGCCCCGATTGTCCTTCACCCAAATCCAGCCTTCCCACTCGCCTTCTTTCCCCATCACCGATTCAGAGCTTAGGGACACCTGTTCACCAGCACAACCGGCAAAAGTCACAATGTAACTTTGCTGCCACTCTTTGACGACATACCGAGGAGATAACATTTTCCGACCCCATATTAAGCAGTAATCGCAGGCGTTCCCGTCGTCTGTGTCAGCTCGCGGAAGGCGGCGATAAGCTGGCGGGTGATCGGGCCGGGCTTGCCGTCGCCGATGAGGCGGCCGTCAAACTGGATGGCAGGGATGACTTCTGCCGCCGTGCCGGTGAGGAAAATCTCGTCAGCGTTATACACATCATATTGGGTGATGATCGGCTCGGAAACGATGTAGCCGGCGTCTTGGGCAAGGCCGATGACGGTGTCCCGCGTGATGCCCTGTAAGATGCCGATGGAGGCGGGCGGCGTGGTCAGTGCGCCGTTTTTGATCAGGAAAATGTTGTCGCCGGTTGCCTCGCCGACGTAGCCTTCGCGGGTCAGCATCAGGCCCTCGCCGGCGCCCTGGCGGTTCGCTTCAGCCTTTGCCATGATGTTATTGATGTACTTGCCGGTGCATTTGACGCGCGGGTCGATCACGTCCGGCGACGGCAGGCGCGTGGAAACAGTGGCGACAATCAAACCCGTCTCGTACATTTCTTTGGGATACAGCGCAAGCTGCTCGCAGGAAATATAGACGTTGGCGTCGCCTTTGATATGCTTAGGGTCCAGGCCAAGCGCCGTGCCGCGCGTGACCGTGACACGGATATAACCGTTTGCGTGGCCGTTCGCTTTGACGGTTTCCAGAATGGACTCGCGGGTTGCTTCCGGCGGGGCGGGAATGGTAATGTTGAGCGCTCTCGCGGAAAAATACAGCCGCGCGACATGCTCGTCCAGCTTGAAGACCCGGCCATTGTAGACCCGGATGCCTTCAAACAAGCCGTCGCCATACAGCAGGCCATGATCATAAAAGGGAACGACTGCTTCTTCCTTCGGTGTCAGCACACCGTTCAGGGATACATACTGCGCCACAGACACTACCCGCCTTAAACTAAGATACGCCTAGTATAGCACGAGGGGCAAAGAATGGCAACAGGGTACACTGGGTTTAGAAGATTGGAACTTTGGGGGGCAGAGGATATGCAGGCGGAAGAAGAAGTGCTGGAAATCACGCGGCAAATGCTGAACGCTATGTACACGGCGGACCCGGAAGTGCACCGGCGGCACAGCACGGAAGACATGTCGTCATACGAGTGGTACATCGCACCCCAGCGCATTGACGGCTTAGAATTTCACCTGAAGCTGATTGAAGGCGGCGGCAACGGCGGTGCATCGAGCCTAGAGATGCTGACTCCGCGCGTACAGGTCTACGGCGACACGGCGATTGTCAATTACACGCTGCTGAAAACGACGCTGGCTGAGAACGCGCTGCCGCAGTTCTCCACTATGAACGAGACGCGGGTGTTCGTAAAGCTGGAAGGGATTTGGAAGATGGTGCATCTGCACAAGTCGCCGACGTAAAAGCGCACATGGAAGAACCCGGCACTAAAAGTGCCGGACTACTGCTGCATCAAAGTCCCTTCGGGACTAAATGCCATCAGTGTCTAGCTCTTCAGTGTCGGAGACACTTTTACTTGATGGTAGCCCGGCACTTTTAGTGCCGGTTTCCTAACGAATGCTCGCCCGCTGCTCCACCGGCGCGGGCGGCGCAGCGTCCTGGGCTGTCACGGATGGCAGCGCTTGCAGTGAGCGCGAACCGATAACGGCAGTCTGATACAGCCCAGAGGGCAGAACGCCAAAGAACAGCGTGGCGATGGCGGAAATCACCAGCGCGACGGTCGCGCCCGGCGAAAAGCCCCAGATGTTCGCCGGATAAGTACGGGTAGTGGGCTGGAAGTACATCGTATACACGATCTTGAGGTAGTACGCCGCACCGACTACGCTTGCGACTAACCCAATCACGGCAAGGCTGTATTGATGCGCGTGGACAGCGGCAATGAAAACGTAGAACTTGCCGAAGAAGCCGGCGGCAGGCGGGACGCCCGCCAGCGAGAACATGAACAGCGCCATGATCGCCGCTGCCCACGGCTGGGACTGGGCCAGCCCTTGCAGGTCTTCAATGTTGTTCAGCTCGTCACCGCGCCGGGCCAGCAGGATCAGCACGCCGAACGCGCCGAGGTTCATAAATGTGTAAGCAAGGATGTAGAACAGGATGCCCGCGTAAGCCTCAGTGCGAATACTCGGATCGGCATTGGCGTAGCCGGAGCTTCCCGCCAGCAGGCCGACCAGAATGTAGCCTGCATGAGCGATGCTGGAATACGCCAGCATCCGCTTGATGTTGGTCTGCACGATGGCAACAAAGTTGCCGATCACCATCGTTAAAATTGCCAGCACCCAGAACACGTCATGGAAGATGGACGACAGCGGCAGCAAGACTATCGCCAGCCGGACCAGCGCGGCAAACGCGCCGCATTTCGCCCCGGCGGACATAAACGCCGTCACCGAAGTCGGAGCGCCTTCGTACACGTCCGGCGTCCACGAGTGGAACGGCACAATGGCAGCTTTGAAGCAAAGCCCAATCAGCAGCAGCGCAAACCCGGCAACGGTATAAGAAGACATTAAAGCGAGATTGGAAACGGTCGTCAAAACATCCAGCCGCGTCGTTCCGGCGCCGCCGTACACAAGCGCAATGCCGTACAGAAAGAACGCGGACGAGAACGAGCCGAGCAGAAAATATTTCATCGCCGACTCTTCCGAGCGGGCTTCGGTTCGGGCAAACCCAGACAGGATATACAGCGCAATGGACAGCACTTCCAGACCGATGAAGATGGTGATCAGCTCCCGCGAAGTCGCCATCAGCATCGCGCCGGAAGTCGAGAACAGCAGCAGCGCGTAATACTCGCCGTAGTTGATCCCCTTCTGCTCGATATACTTCTGGGACAGCATAATTGACAGGGCGGCGACGATAATCAAGATGGCTTGGAACGCCAGCGCGAAGTCGTCAGCGACCACGGTTCCATTAAAAGCTGTCATAGCGGACGCACCGCTTTGGGTCCAAAGCGCATAGCAGGCGTACCCCGCAATCGCAAGCCCTACCAGCGAGACGGGAATGCAGGCGCTTTTGCGGTCACGCGGCAGAGCTAAATCTACCATCAGCACGACCATTGCCGTCAAGATGACAATAAGAAGGGGCGAGACGGCAGAAAGGTCGGCGGAAGTCACGGGAAGTGGAGACATTAGGGACGGGTGCCTTTCGGCTGCGTCGAGGCAGCAACGAGACGCGGCGCGGCGGCGGCAGACGCGGTGACGGCACCCCGGCCGGAAGGCGCGGCGAACGGATCAAAATAGGCAGGCTGCGACTGCGCCATCACAGTTGCGACGGCGGGGCTGACTTTGTTCAGCGTTGTCGGCGTCGGGTAGACGCCCAGCACGAAGATCAACACGACCAGCGGCACCAGCGCCCACTTTTCGCCGCTTGTCATGTCCGGCAGGCTGCGGTTGGCGTCGTTCTCAATCTTGCCGTACATGACGCGCTGGAACATCCAGAGCATGTATACGACGGACCAGATCGCAGCGGTAGTCGCAAAGCCTGTGGCCCAGGGATGGGTCTGGAACGACCCCATCAGCAGCAATAATTCCCCGGTGAAGCCGCTGGTCAGCGGCAGGGCCACCGACGACAGAGTGGCGACGAGAAAAACAACCGTGAACATCGGCATAACCGCATTCAGCCCGCCAAAGTCTTTGATTTGGTATGAGTTTCGCCGTGCGTACAAACATGCGACTAAGATAAACAGCGCCCCCGTCGTAATTGTGTGGCTGACCATCTGCACAACCGCGCCGGACAGGCCAATGCTTGTCAGCGCAAAGATGCCGAGCATAATTACGCCGATATGCGACACCGAAGAGTACGCTAAGAGGCGCTTGAGGTCTGTCTGCATCGCGGCGACCAAAGCGGCATAGATAACGCCGATCACGGCCAGCACGATAATGATCGGCGCACAGGCTTTGACCGCGAACGGGAACAGCGGCAGGCAGAACCGGATAAAGCCGTACAAGCCCATCTTCAGTGCAACCAGGATAATCGTGCCGCCAGTGGGCGCTTCGGCATACGCATCCGGCACCCAGGAATGGAATGGGAACACCGGCGCTTTAATGCCGAACGCGAGAAAGAAGCCGACAAACAGCAGTATATCAGTTGTCTGCCGCCCGGAGAACAATCCATTCGCTTTGTCGACATGCTGCTGAAGCGTCGGCAGGTCAAAGGTCGTCGAGCCGCCCAAAAAGTACAGGGCCATAATGGAAACCAGCATCACCATTGAGCCGGCCATCGTGTACAGGAAGAACTTGACTGTGGCATAAACACGCCGCTGCCCGCCCCAGATGCCGATGATGAAGTACATCGGGATCAGCATTCCTTCCCAGAACAAATAGTACAAGACTAAATTGAGGGATAAGAAGACGCCGAGAACGGCTGTCTCCATGACCAAGATCCAGGCGTAATACTCGCGGGTGCGGGTCGTGATCTCCCGGAACGACACGCCGACGGCGAACGGGAAGATTACTGTTGTCATCAGCACCATCAGAAGCGAAATGCCATCCATGCCGAGAAAGTAGTTGATGTGCAGCGAGGGTATCCAAGAAGTCTTGTCCACAAGCTGGAACTGCGCCGCGCCATGCGGATAATACTGCGCGTAAGCCACCAGCGAAACTGCCAGCGCAGCCAGTGTCCCCACCAGCGCCACGGCTTTGATCGCCTGGACGTTGTCTTTGGGAATCAGTCCAACAACAAGCGCGAACGCCGCCGGCAGAAACACCAAGAGCGTCAGCAGCCCGCCAAATCCTGTCATTGTCTCAGTCATAGCTTAATGCACAATCCCCGCCGCACGAACCGCGACAAATACTAAAATCACGACGATGCCGATTACCATAGAGAAAGCGTAGGAGCGGACAAAGCCGTTCTGCGCTTTGCGAACACGGTTACCTGACCACGCAGTCACCGCCCCGACCCCGTTCACGATGCCGTCAATGCCGCGCACGTCAAATGTCAGCCACAGCCAGTCGGACAGCCTCTTGCCAAGCTTCACGAACCAGAAGTTGTAGGCTTCGTCCACAAAATACTTGTTTAAGATCGCCCAGTTGTACCAGCCGGGGCTGAACAAGCGGTGATTGGCCCGCGTCTGCGGCTTCATCATTTCGCCGCTGTGATCCGTGCGGAACGAGGCGCGGTAAATGCCGACACAGCCCAGCAGCACAAGCACGATCACCGCAAACAGTCCGTAGCCGAAGTACGGCTCTAGACTTGGACTGACGGCAGGACCCCGGTAGCCCGGCGTAGAAACCGAAGGCGCAAGGAAATCCTCAAACGGGTTGAAGCGCAGGACAGCCCAGCCGGTAATGGACGACAGCACGGCCAGAATACCAATCGGCACGATCATGGCAGGGCTGGATTCGTGGGCGTGCGCGGATGCTTCTGTGCGGGGCGTTCCGGCATACGTCTTCATGATCATTCGCATCATGTAGAACGCCGTCAGCAGGGCCGTGAAGGCACCAACCGCCCAAAACAGCAGTCCGCCGGCCTGGAAATTGGTCCACAGTATCTCGTCCTTGCTCCAAAATCCCGCAAAGGGAAACACGCCGCAGATGGCGAAGGTCGCCAGCAGCATGGACCAAGCGGTGACCGGGATTTTGCGGAACAAGCCGCCCATGTTCCGCATGTCCTGCGGGTCGGTTGGGTCCGGCCCCGCCGTGCCGCCGGTCTTCTCGTCCCCGCTGTCGCCATGCTCAGCATGAGCCGCGTCCGTGTGTCCGGCTTTTTGGTGCTGCGCGTGCATTCCATGTTCCACGGCATGAATGACAGAGCCTGAGCCTAAGAACAAGCAGGCTTTGAAGAACGCATGTGTCATCACGTGGAACATGCCTGCCGCGAAGACGCCGGAGCCGCAGGCAGCGAACATATAGCCAAGCTGGGAAACAGTGGAATACGCCAAAACGCGCTTGATGTCGTTCTGCATCAGGCCAATGGTTGCCGCAAAGAACGCCGTCGAAATACCGATGACGGCCATCGTGATCATAGCAAGATCGGACAGCTCAAACAGCGCATGGGTACGAGACACCAGATAGATACCCGCTGTGACCATCGTGGCCGCATGGATCAGCGCGGATACAGGTGTCGGACCTTCCATTGCATCAGGAAGCCAGGTGTAGAGCGGGATCTGTGCGGACTTGCCGGTGCATCCTAGGAAGAACATCAAGAGCAGCGTCGCGATGACTGTTCCCGAAGCCGCTTGCGCCAGCACCGGCGCGGCTTCCGTGATGCCTTTGACGGCGCTGTGTCCCGTCACAAAGTCCAGCGTCCCAAAGTAATGGAACACAAAGAACATGCCGATCAGAACGCCGACATCGCCGATCCTATTGACAATAAACGCTTTTTTGGCCGCATCCCCCGCCGACTTCTTCTCATAGAAGAAGCCAATTAGCAGGTACGAACAAAGGCCGACGCCTTCCCAGCCAATAAACAGACCTAAAATGTTGTTGCTCATCACGAGCATCAGCATAAAGAAGACAAACAAATTCAGGTAGGTAAAGAACCGCTGATAGCCGTTGTCTTCCGCCATATATGCCGTGGAATACAGGTGAATGAGGCCGCCGACGCCTGTGATAATCAGCATCATCAAGACAGACAGCGGATCAATCAGCAGCTCATAGTTGACCACAAAGCTGTGAATTCCCTGCGGGTCAGTCGGCAGCCTCAGCCAGGGAGCCAAGTACACCGTTGCCATCTTATGCGCGGCATCGGCAGACGTGACATGCAAAAACAGCATCACGGCAACAACAAACGACGCAAACACGGCAGTCGTGCCAATTGCACCCGCGACGATTTTAGGAAGCGGCTTGCCAGTCAATGGACCCAAGACGCCGTTGATCAGAAAGCCGACCAGCGGGAACAGGGGAATCAGCCAGGCATAATACAAGGAAGGATCGGAATGCGGCATTGTCAAAACTCTAACCCTTCATCAAATCGATTTCGTCAACGCTGATGGACGCGCGGTTACGGAAAATCGAAACCAAAATGCCGAGGCCGACCGCCACTTCCGCCGCCGCCACCGCCATCACGAAGATGACCATCATCTGCCCGCCCAGGTCGCTCTTGTAGCGCGAGAACGCGACAAAGGTCAAGTTGACCGCGTTCAGCATCAGCTCCACGCACATAAAAATCACAATCGGGTTGCGCTTGATGAGAACGCCGACCACGCCGATTGTGAACAAAATTGCGCTCAGTATCAAATAGTAATCCAGGGGGATAGACTCAACCATAACTTCTTATATCCTCTTTTTTGCCAGCATGACGGCCCCGACAGCGGCGACCAGCAGCAGGATCGAGACGACCTCAAATGGGAACAGCCAGTCGGCGGTGAACAGCTTGAGACCAATCTCATTTGGCCCGACAATGTTTTCCGGCAGCATCTGCGGATGCACTGGAACAGTCACAATCACGGTCGCCAGCACAGCGACCACGCCGAGCGCTGCGAGAAACGACCACGGCTGCTGCGGCTTCAATCTGTCCACAACCCGCTCCGCCGTACCTAAGTTCAGCAGCATAATGACGAATATAAACAAGACCATAATCGCCCCAGCGTAGACGATAATCTGCACGGCGGCGATGAAGACGGCATGGAGGGACAAAAACAGCAGGGCGACGCTAAATAGCACCAGCACCAAAAACAGGGCGCTGCGGACAGGATTGTCAGCCAGCACCATGCAGATGCCGCAAACAATGGCGATAGCAGCCAGGATGCCGAAAAGAATAAGTTGAGCGGTCATAGATGGGGTCTCAGCAAAACCCGGCACTTACAGTGCCGGGCTAAGGAAGCAAAGAAAGTCAGCTAGTGGCTGAGGCAGTTGGGTCCTGGACCAGCATCATTTGTTTAGTGTAAATCGTGTCCTTGCGATTGTTTTCCGCCAGCTCGCAGATGTCCTTCAACTGGATCGCCTGCGTCGGGCAGGCTTCTTCGCAGTAGCCGCAAAAAATGCACCGCATCATGTTGATCTCGTACTGGGCAGCGAACCGCTCGCCCGGCGAAACTCGGTTTTCTTCCGTGTTTTCCGCCGCCACAACCAGAATGGCATTTGCGGGGCAGGCGCCAGCGCAAAGCGAGCAGCCAATGCACTTTTCCATGCCGTTCTCATAGCGGTTTAGGACATGACGCCAGCGGGACCGGCGCGGCATTGGGCGGCGCACTTCCGGGTACTGAATGGTCACGCGCTCCTGCTTGGAATAACCGCGCGTGATACCCATGCCTGTCAGCGGTGCTTTGACCTCGTTGGCGAGAGCTTTTATATCATCCATCAAACTCATAGAGCTTTGTTCTTTCTAATCAATTAAAGCCGTTTCCGGCTCAACTTCTTTGTGAGCATCCGGCGGTAGGGTCTGCATGCCGTGGCCGGGGTTCTCCGCCACAACGCGGTACGGCTCGGCGGCGGAAGACAGCCGGATCGTTGTGTTGCGCCGGGAATTGGTCGTGAACAACTGGGCCGGCTTGCTTCTGACAAAGAAGATTAAGATTGTGCCGCTGACAAGAACCCAGGCGATAAACGCAGCCAGATAACTAACGGCCAGCGCGATTGCCAGCAGCAGAATGTTGACCAGCGCAATCGGCAAAATGCCCTGCCAGCCGAACTTCATCAGCATGTCATAGCGCAGGCGGGGCAGCGTGGCGCGAATCCAGATGAAGAAATACAGGCCCGCCAGAATTTTGATCGTAAACCAAAACACCGGAATAAGCGCATTTATAATCTGCACAACGACCGAGTCGCCGAGCGCAAACGGCAATTGGTTCAATATCGGCAACGGTGCCTTGTAGCCGCCAACAAACAATGTCGCAGCGATTGCGCTCACGACAATCATGTTCGCATATTCGCCCAAAAAGAACGTGGCGAACTTCATGGATGTATATTCGGTATGATACCCGGCCACAAGCTCGGTTTCCGCTTCCGGCAAGTCAAACGGCGCACGGTTCGTTTCCGCCAGCATGGAGATGACATAAATGCCGAACGCCACAAAGCCGAGCGGGAAAAACTTGGCAAGGTTCCACTCAGGCAGCGCGATCCCATAGTGAGTCAGAGTCGGCGTAATTTGATAGTAACCTTGATGCTCCACAATGTCGTGCATCGTCAAGCTGCCGCTCAAAAGCACGACCGAGATAATCGCAAGACCCATGCCCAGCTCATACGAAATCATCTGGGCCGACGACCGCAGGCCGCCGAGCAGTGAGTACTTGTTGTTGGACGACCAGCCCGCCAGCACGACACCGTAGACGCCGAGTGACGACCAAGCCAGCATATACAGGACACCGACGCTGATGTTCGGCGCAACTGCCCCCCACGTCCGGCTCGGCCCCCACGGCACAACCCCCGCCGTGACCAATGCGGGAATGAGAAACACCATCGGTGCGAGGATAAACAAAGTCTTGTCCACGTTGGCTGGGTTCATGTCTTCTTTGAAGAGAAGTTTGATGCCGTCGGCGATGGTCTGGAGCAGACCGAACGGCCCGACGCGGTTCGGCCCCTGCCGCTGCTGCATCCAGCCCAGCAGCCGCCGCTCCCACCAAACCAGCGGCGGCACGGCAAGTAGAATGGCGAAAACGCCCATCAAGACGCGGGCGACCACCCGAAGCGCTTCCACCCAGCCGTAAGGGCTTGGAATGTTCGGCGTATAAAAGAAAAGCTGAGCGAACAGATGTGGTGTCATATGGGTTGGCATTAAGCAGTTGCCTTTGCGATCTCTCGAGCCACATCACGCGGCGAAAAGTATGGGACCGGCTTGCCGAGGCGAGACATCAGCTCGGCTGCAATCTGCCAGTCCGGCTTTGCCTGCCCGCGCGGCTCAACTGCCTTCTTGAACTTTTGGACACGCCCTTCAATGTTCGTGAACGAGCCGTCTTTTTCAATAAACGAGCAGGCTGGCAGGAAGACACTCGCGTGCTTGCCGGTTTCCGTCATAAAGAGGTCTTGAGCAATCAAGAATGGCACCTTCGTCAGCGCCGCTTTGACTAACTCTTGGTCCGGGAACAGCGGCAAAACGCTGTCGCCCATGACGTAGAGCGCCTTGATCTTGCCGGAAACGCAGCCTTCTAAAATGCCACGCGTGTCGAGGCCCGGCGCAGCCGGCAGCGGCCCGCCCCAAAGCGCTTCCAGCTTCGGCGTCGCGCCGTTGCCGACCGCCTTCATCGCAGGCAGGCGATCCGGCAAAACGCCCATCTGGATCGCGCCCCACGAGTTGTTGTCCGGCAGCAGGACGTTCAGCTTGGCACCCGAAGCCGCACAAGCCGACCGCAGGAACTCAATCTCAGCGGCAGGCAGGCCGTACCAGGCCAGCACAACCGTTCCCGGCCCGGCGCTGATTGCTTTCGCAACTTCAGCGGATCGCGCGTTATCATCACGGAAGTAGTGCGCCCCACCTTTGGAAATGGCTTTGTAGATGCGAAGCCACAGCA
>CAXTRL010000070.1:0-12941 GCA_964246575.1 uncultured Armatimonadales bacterium | reverse complement strand
GGGCCGCGCTGGCCGCAAGCGTCCCGGTCGTTCCCATTCCCGGCGCAAGCGCGGCTTTGTGCGCCCTCGTCGGAAGCGGGCTGCCGCCGGCCCGGTTTGCGTTTGAAGGGTTCCTGCCGCGCACGAAATCGTCGCGCCGGGCAAAGCTCGCTGCGCTGGCGCAGTCCGAAACGCGGACGCTGATTTTCTACGAGTCGCCCCAGCGCATTGCCGAAACGCTGGCCGAAATGGCGGCGGCGTTCGGGCCGGAGCGTCCGGCGGCGGTGGGACGCGAGCTGACCAAGAAGTTTGAAGAGTTTGTGCGCGGGACTTTGGCCGAAGTTTCCGCCCACTTTGCCGCCCATGCCGCGCGGGGCGAGATTACGGTGGTGGTTCAAGGTCTAGGCGGCGACTCCGACGACGAGGCTGTCCCCGCTGAACCTGTTCCCGCCGCGCCGCTTACCATTCCCGAAGCTCTGCAAGCCGCCCTGGCGTCGGGCCTCAGCGAACGTGACGCCGTGCGCCAGGTTTCCGCCGACCTCAAGCTTTCCCGCCGCGACGTGTACGCCGAAATGCTGGCTGCGAAATCTTCCAAGCCTGCTTCCGGGTCTTCGGATTGAACGAGGCGGCTGAACTTTCGGGCCGGAGCCGCGTCTTTGCGAGTGGGAACAAAGCAAAACATGACAGTTGACAAAGTGCGCGTGCTTTACATTGCTGGGATGCCGCGCAGCGGCAGCACGATTCTCGGACGTTTGCTGGGGGAGCTGCCGGGAGCCGTCCATGTAGGCGAATTGGGTTTATTCACGACACCGGGGTTTCAAGCCGTCTTTGGATGCGAATGCCGGCAGTCCGTCGCCGAGTGCGGCTTCTGGCAGGACGTGTTTCAGCACGTCGGCGGTTTCGATGCCCTCAATGCAGCCGCGCTTCAGGAAACGCGGGGCCAGTATCGCCTGCGGACACTGCCGCGCCTGCTGCTGCCGAAGACGCCGGATCAAGCACGCCGCTTGCAGGAATACCTGACCGCGCTTGGCACCCTGTACACGGCTGTCCGGGACGTGTCCGGCGCAAAAATCATTGTGGACGGCTCGAAAGATCCGATCTACGGATACCTGCTCAGCCGGGTTCCTGCGGTAGAAGTGCAGGCCGTGCATTTAGTCCGCGATAGCCGGGCCGTGGCGTTCTCGCATCAGCGGGTCAAAAAGTATTCGCCGCACCGTGCCGACTCCGGCTATTTGCCCCGGTCCGCGCCCTGGCAGACGGCGCTGGCCTGGAACGCGACCACGCTGCTGGAGGGCGCGGCGGCGCCTGCCCCTTTGCTGCTGCGTTATGAAGACTTCGTGGCTGATCCGGTGGCGGCGATCCGGCGCCTGTGGGAGCGGGTTGGCGAGCCGACGCCGCCGCTGGACTTCCTCTCGGAACCCGTGCTGCACCTGCATCAAGGCCACACGGTCGCCGGTAACCCGGACCGTTTTCAGTCCGAAGTCAAGATCAAGCCGGATACGGAATGGCAAACCAAAATGCCGGCTTCCGACCGCCGCCTGGTCACAGCCTTGACTTGGCCGCTGCTGCTGCGCTTCGGCTACCTCAAGCCGCCGAAAACCCGCATTCAGCCCTCGCGTGTGCTATAATAAGCGAAATGGACACCCAAGACCGGCAGCGGACGCGTCTGGAAACAAGTGCGGTCGTTGTCGGCTACGCGATGAGCCGCTTGGATACCGAATACCTGCGCCAGCGCGGTTTGGGAGCGTGGCAGGAAGCTTTCGGCGAGGCGGCTGCCGCACTGGGGGAGCCGCCCGCTTCTTTCAAGAACCTGCGCGATGAGTTTGATCCATACCATGACAACCCACGCCTTGGCTGGCACCGGCGTCCGCTTCGGCCCAATCGTCAGCGTGTTTTGGACGATCTGCATGAAGTCAGCGATGACGCGGTGATGGCCCTGGTCGAGCGTGTTTTGGCGAAAGACCAGGCAGCCGTCGTGGAGTCCGTGGACTCGCTGGCGGCAGTGCCGCGAACGGCTTACAATGTTGCCGAGCGGCTTCTGACCGGACGTCGGGCGGAAGATTTTTTCTTGCAGCATTGCCTGCATTTAGTTCAAGTTGCGCCTGCCGACATTCTGGACTTGCGGCTGGCCGCGCTGGGTTTTGATTTCGGCGTCAAAGACCGCCCGGAGCAAGCCATTGAAGTTAAAGGGCTGAAGCAGACGCGCGGCGGCATTCAGTTTACGGACCGGGAATGGAGTGAAGCCAAGCGGCGGCAGGAAAATTACTGGCTGGTGGTTGTCGCCAACCTCGCGGCGGAGCCGACTGCGAAAGTTTTTGTGGACCCTTACCGGCATCTTCAGGCGTCGTCATTCGTGCAAACTTCGGTCAGTGTTGTGTGGCGATCAACTGTTTCCGTGAGCGGCTAACGCAGGGTGCCAGTCCCGGCTGATCTCGTATTCCAGTACCGGCGGCAGTAACAGAGACGCCTGCACCTCCGGCAGCAGCATGTCATAGGCAAGCCGGCAAGTCAGACTGCTGGGCGTATCATCCCGGGCTGCTTCCCATTCGACGTTCTGCAATCCAAGCTCGCGGGCCGCATCCAGGGCAGAAAACTCTTCCCAGCGTAGGTTGAGCAGGCCCGATACGTTTAGCAAGGTGCCGCATAAGGCAATCTTGTCGTAATCTTCGCGGCTTAATGCCAGCGTGTCGAACGTCACAGTTAAAATAATCATAATTCAGAGCATAGCGCTTTTTGAGGAGAAACACAAGGACATGGAGCGAAAGCTGCACGAGGAACCGCATTTTGATTTGGACACGCTGCGCGATAAGTGCCGGGCGTGGAAGGAAAGCGGCGCGTCAAAAGTCATTTTAGAATGGAGCACCGGCACCGGGCCGAACGTGTTTTATTTCCCGGCAGGCGAGCGGGGGCAAGGGGTGAAATGGACTGTTCCCGTAGAAACCTATAATTACAACGAAATGTACGCGGACTTTGTGGAGCATACGCTCATCCCGCGCCTTAAAGACGCCATCGCGGAAAATGGCCTCGGCCTGACTGTGATGTGCGTGGATTTGCAGCCGCTTCAAATCCAGCGCCAGCGCCGCCGCCAGATTGAGCGGGCGCAAACCGCCGCAACCGGAGATCACGCCAGCGGACATCATTAACCGCATTGAGAGGCAAGTTTAAGACGCGCCCCGCACACATCCGTGCGGCAGGCGCGTCTTTTTTGCGCCTATACTAATCTTTTGCTTCATCATTCGGAAGGTGGGGGAGCGTCCCATGTCCCGGTTTTTTGTTATCCAGGCCACAAAACGCCGCTGAAAAGTGAAATGCGCTTGATTTTGCCCTATATTTGGGGCCGCAATGCTGCTCCAGACTATATCTAGCGCGTTGGGGCGCAAAAATACCCGCAACAATCCCGCAAAAAACTCGCAATGCTACTTGACAAAATGCGCCGTGATGCCGTATAGTTGTAGTCAAGGTGGCGGCGAGTGGTGACTCAGTGGGGAAAACGTGATTTTTCAGGGCGAATTCGACCATAGCGTGGACGATAAAGGCCGGGTCATCATTCCCACCAAGTTTCGCTCCTCGCTGGGAGAGCGCTGTTACATGACCAAGGGCCTCGGCGGCTGCCTTTTTGTGTACACGGAGTCGGCGTACAAAGACCTCAGCGAAACGCTGGCCCGGCAGCGGCAGCTTGACGAACACACCATGCGCTTGCAGCGGTTTTTTACGTCGTCCGAGCTGTACCCAGATGGGCAGGGAAGGGTCTCCATTCCTGCCAAGCTGCGCGAGTACGCCAAAATCTCGCTGCTGGACGAAGTGGTGGTTGTCGGCACCGGCAGCCGGATCGAGATTTGGAGCAGCCAATCCTGGGCTGCGTACAACGAAGACTTGACCGCTGAGATGATTACGGAGTCGGCCCGCGAGCTGGGCATTGCTTGATGGAACGCACACGCGAGCTTCCTTACCATGTGCCGGTCATGCTGGCGGAAACCGTGGACGTTTTGCAGCCGCAGCCCGGCGGCGTCTTTCTGGATTGTACCCTGGGCGGGGGCGGCCACGCACAGGCAATTCTGGAAAAGATCGGGCCGGGCGGCAGGCTGATTGGAATTGACCAGGACCAAGACGCGCTGGCCGCCGCCGGAGCGCGGCTGGGATCGTTCGGCCCTGCGGTGATTTTACGGCAGGCCCGCTTCGATGACTTGGCTGACGTGCTGGACAGTCTTGGCATTGACTGTGTTGACGGCGCGATTTTTGATCTGGGCGTGTCGTCGCACCAATTGGACACGCCGGAGCGCGGGTTTTCGTTTAAAGAGCCGGAGGCGCTGCTGGACATGCGGATGAACCTGGAGTCCGGTGGCCCGACGGCGGCGGATCTATTAAATACTTTAGGCGAACGGGAGCTGTCCACGCTGATTCGGGAAAACTCAGATGAGCATTGGGCGGCCCGGATCGCCCGGTTTGCGGTGGAGCGGCGGGAAAAAGACCCGTTTCGAACGGTCGGGCAGTTGATTGAAACCGTTCACGCGGCCATTCCCGTGAAAGCGCGGCCTGACGACAAGCACGCCGCAACCCGGACATTCCAAGCCCTGCGGATTGCCGTCAACGACGAGCTGACCATTCTCGGACACGCGCTGGAAAGCGCGGTCGAGCGACTGGCGAAAGGCGGCACACTGGCGGTGCTTTCGTATCATTCGCTGGAAGACCGGATCGTCAAGCAGCAGTTCGCGCATCTGTCCGGACGCGGCCCCGGCGAAGGCATCTACGGCCTGCCGCCGCCGGCAGTGGTGACGCTGCTAACCCGCAAGCCTGTCGAGCCGGACCCGGCGGAAGTGGCCGCCAACCCGCGCGCGCGTTCCGCCCGACTCCGTGCGGTCCGCAAATTGTAAGAATTTTAATTGTCAGAAACCCAAAGGAAACGCGATGCTGGACACGAGAATGTCGCCGATCTCCACCCGGCCCCGCCGTTCTTCTTCAGCGCGGCCTGAGCTGCGCCCCGAACTACGCCCACGCATCCGCCCGGATGCGCGGGCTGGGTCCGCCCTGCGTCAGCCGGTGGAAGAGCCGGCGCGGCGGGCGCTGCCGTCGGCGCAGACCAGCCGCTTGGCCCGGTCGGAGATGCGGCTGATGGGCCTGGCGACCGCCTGCACCGCCGTCGCCTGCGCCCTGCTGCTGGTGTACCTGGCGGCCTATGCCCATGTGACCCAGCTTGGGATCGCACAGGCGTCGGCACGGACACTCCTGCACCAGAACCAGGTCCGCAACGAGCTTTTGCAGGCGGAGCGCAATGCGTTGGAATGCCCGCAGCGGATCGAAGCGGCGGCAGCGGCGCAGGGAATGACGCCGCGCGGCGCGACACCCGTTAATTATGTGACAGCGCAAAAAGAATATGTGACGGCGCAAAAAGAAACGCAGCTTGGCGCTGAAAGCGCAGCGGGCTGGGAGCAGGGGAGCGGCAGTGGCACGACAGAAAACAGCGGCGCAGCAGCATCTGGGAGTCATTAAGCCGCGTGCGACACTGCTGTTTGTTTTTGTCGCCGTGCTGTATGGACTGCTGGCCGGGCGTCTGGTGTACCTCCAGGCCGCCCGGCACGCCTATTTTCAAGGCCAGGCCGACGCTTACCGCGTTTCCAAAAGCCTGCTGCCGGCCCAGCGCGGCCTGATTTTGGACCGGGACGGGATGGCGCTGGCCGCCAACGTCCCGGCCGCCGCCGTGTATGCCGACCCGCAGGAAGTTTCCGACCCGGTTGCCGCGTCCGCTCTTCTTGCACCCCTGCTCCATGACGATCCCGCTCGTTTGCAGCTTCTGCTGACCCCCCGCTCGGTGCATGTCCATTATGTGCTTTTGAAACGCCATCTGGCGGTGCCGAACACGCTGACGCCGCCGGTGACGGTGCTGACGGACAGGATCAAAAAGACGGGTCTTGCAGGCATTTATGTGGTTCCCGATACTTGCCGCTTGTATCCCGATAATTCCCTGGCGGCGACGGCGCTGGGCTTTACGGATCGGGACGGCGTCGGCGCGGAGGGCCTAGAGCATAGCCAGGAAGCGCTGCTGCGCGGGCATGACGGCAAAATTGTCGCCGAAATAGACAACAATGGCCGCTTCCTGCCCGGCACGACCCGGCACCTCGTGGAAGCGGAAAACGGCGCGGACGTCATCACGACCCTGGACCAGCGCATTCAGCAGGTGACGGACACGGAGCTTGCCAAAGCCGTAGTCGCGCACGGGGCCGCACGCGGCGTTGCGGTGGTTTTGGACCCTCGCACCGGCGAGATTCTGGCCCTGTCCGAAGCGCCGTCGTACAATCCAAACCAGCCGCGTCCCCCCGGCAAGCTGTCCAAAGCCGACGCGCTGGCCTATGCCGCCCGCTGGCGCGACGGGGCCGTGTCCGACTTGTACGAGCCGGGGTCTACGCTTAAAACCATTACGGCGTCGGCGATTCTGCAAGAGCAGGGCTTGGGCAAGATGAACGACTATGTGTATTGCAGCCCGACCCTGCAAATCGGCAAGCACGTCATCCACGAAGCTGCCGACGCGCTGACGAGTAATCTCGGTTCACAGAACTTGCGCGGCATTCTGCGGGTGTCGTCCAATGTCGGCATGGCCCAGTTCGGCCTGGGCCTCGGAGCGCCCCGGCTGTACGAGTACGAGCAGAAGTTCGGTTTTCTGGATTATCCCGGCTCCGGCCTGCCCGGCGAGCAGAAGTCGTTTCTGCTCGCCCCGGACGCGCCGAACCGCTTCACCGGCGGCATCGGCTGGTCGCAGATCCAGCTTGCCAATATCTCATTCGGCCAGGGCATTTCTCTGACCCCGCTGCAACTGGCGGCGGCTTACGGCGCGATTGCAAACGGCGGCATTCTGATGCGCCCCCACATCATTCGGGCGACCCGCAAAGACGGCGCGGAAACTTTGGTCCACCCGGAACAAGTGCGCCGCGTGGTTTCCCCGGAAGTCGCCGCCGCCGTGCGCTCCATGCTCGGCACCGTGGTCGCGGATGGCACCGGCAAGTCGGCGCAGATTGCAGACTTTTCGGTCGGCGGCAAGACCGGCTCGGCCCAGGTCGCCGGGCCGCACGGCTACGAAGCCGGCCATTTTGTGGCGTCCTTCTGCGGTTTGTACCCGCTGTCGCACCCGCGCTTAGTGATCTTGTGCGCGATTTTTGAGCCGCAGGGCATTCACTGGGGAGCCGCCGTCGCCGCGCCGGTGGCGCATAACATCGCCCGCGCCGCCATGCTTCAGCTTCAAATCCCGCCGGACGCGCCGGGGCGAGTGGACTGGGACGACCACCTTCAAGTGGCGGCACACAGCCGTCAGCGAACAGGGTTGGGAACGGCTCCCAGCAGCCCTGCGGATTTCTCAAGCCAGGCAGATCTCTCGCAGGCGGGGCAGCAGCTCAGATGAACCGGCACTGAAAGTGCCGGTGACTGATGCAGGCAGCGGGCGGGCCGGGTACATCACACATGAAACTTAGCGAGCTTGTCCAAATTATTCCCGGCGCACAGCGGCAGGGAGACGATGTTGAAGTCAGCGCCCTGGCGTATGACTCGCGCTCGGTCACGCCCGGCGCACTCTTTATTGCCCTGCGCGGCGCACATTCCGACGGCCATGATTATATCGCGCAGGCGCTCAATAAAGGCGCGGCGGCGCTGATGATCCACACCGACCGGGCAGGCTGGTACGGCGCACACGGCCTGCCGACTTTGATTGTCCCGAGTACCCGCGTCGTGCTGGCGCATCTGGCGGCGGAGTTCTATGGCCGTTCGTCGGAGCAGCTTGATCTCATCGGCGTGACCGGGACGAACGGCAAGACGACGACGGCGTTTATGATTGAAAGCATCTTCCGAACGCTCAGCGAACGAACTGGCCTTGTCGGCACAATCGGGGCGATGATCAACGGCAAAAGTGTTCCCTTAGAGCGCACGACTCCGGAAGCGCCGGACTTGCAGCGGCTTTTTGCCGACATGGTCCAGGCCAATGTGCGCCGGTGCGTCATGGAAGTCTCGTCCCAGGGCATTCTGATGGAACGAACGTCCGAGTGCGCGTTTGACACCGGCGTCTTTACCAATCTGACGCAGGACCACCTAGACGCCCACGGCACAATGGAAGCGTATTTTGCCGAAAAGCTGCGCTTGTTTACCGAGTACCCGGCGGCGCACCCGCAAAAGACGTTTACGGCGGTGGTCAACGCAGACGACCCGTATGGCCTGCGCGTCGCCGAAGCGCTGGAAGCAAGCGGGCGAACGGTGCTGCGCTACGCTCTTGCTGACCCGAATGCGCCGCTGCGGGCGACCATTGACGAAGCGCGGCCTGACGGGACGCGCTTCACGGTCACCTATCAGCCGCCGCAGGGCAGCGCCGTGACGTTCACTGTCAGCTTACAGATGGGCGGATTGTTCCAAGTTGCCAATGCTCTCGCGGCTGTCGGCGTCGCGCTGCTCCGGCGCGTCCCACCGACCGCGATTGTGAACGGCTTAGAAGCCCTCGCCGGTGTGCCGGGCCGCTTCGAGCTGGTGCCGACGCCGGGCCGCGACTTCACGGTCGTGGTGGATTACGCCCACAGCCCCGACGGCCTGGAAAATGTCCTGAAGTCCGCCCGCGCTTTGGACCCCAAGCGCCTGGTCTGCGTCTTCGGCTGCGGCGGCGACCGGGACCCCCTGAAGCGCCCGCTGATGGGCCGGATCTCCTCGGAGCTTGCCGATGTGACCATTCTAACCAGCGACAACCCGCGCTCAGAGAACCCGAACGCGATCCTGTCGGACATCCTCGCCGGCATTGATGCCGCCCAAAGTCCTAACGTCGTATCCGAAGTGGACCGTGCCGCCGCCATCCAGATGGCCCTTTGCACCCTGGCCCAGCCGGGCGATCTCATTGTCATTGCCGGCAAAGGCCACGAGACCGGGCAAACGGCGGCAGGCAAAACAATCCCCTTCGACGACCGCCAAGTCGCGCGGGAGGCGCTTGCCGAATGCGCTTGACCTTGCGCGATGTTTACGCCGCCTTAGATTACGGCTCGGCCCACGGCGGCGAAAGCGTGGTATTCACCGGCGTTTCCACCGACACGCGGACCTTGCAGCCCGGCGACTTATTTGTCGCCCTGATGGGGCCGCAGACCGACGGCCACCAGCATATCGCGGCGGCCCTGCGGGCAGGCGCGGCGGGGCTGATTGTTTCGCAGAACGTGGTTGCGTCGCCCAGCATCCCCGTCCTGCGCGTTCCCGATACGCAGGTGGCTTACGGCCTGCTGGCGCGTTTCTGGCGGGATCAATTCGACATCCCCGTCATCGGCGTGACGGGCAGCGTCGGCAAAACGACCGTCAAGGAAATGCTGGCCGCCGCTCTGTCCCCGTTCGGCCTCATTCTAAAGACAGCCGCCAGCCAGAACAACGAGACCGGCGTCCCGAAAGCGCTTCTGCAATTAACCCCGGAACACAAAGCGGCAGTCGTTGAGATGGGAATGCGCGGCTCCGGCCAGATCGCGTACTTGTGCGGCATCGCCCGTCCTACCGTTGGCGTTCTGACGGTCATCGCCGACAACCATTTGGAACTTCTCGGCTCTTTAGACGCCATCGCCGACGCCAAAGGCGAGCTTTTGGAAGCCTTGCCCTACGATGGCGTAGCCGTGCTGAATGCCGCCAATCCGTACCTGCCGCGCCTTGAAGCCAAGACGACGGCGCGGGTGGTGATCTATGGAGACGGGATGCCCCCACCCCCGGTACTTCGTACCGACCCCTCCCCCGCAAGCGGGAGAGGGGTAAGAGTGAAGGCGGAAAGCTGTTTCCCTAATCTGCCTCCCCTCTCTCATTCTGATGGGGGAGGGGCCGGGGGTGGGGACATCTTCGCCGAAAACGTCACCCAGATCGAAACCGGCTGGCAGTTCACCATGCGCGGCGTTTCCGTTGGAATCCACAGCCTGTCGCGCCATGACATCAGCAATGCGCTGGCGGCCCTTGCTGTCGCCGATGCGCTGGGTGTCCCTTTAGAGGCTGCCGCCGACGCGCTCAAAGAATATGCTCCGCCGCCGATGCGAATGAGCGTCGTCAAAACAGGGTGGGGCGGGACAATCTTAAACGACGCTTACAACGCCGCGCCCGCGTCTGTCGCGACTGCATTACAAACATTGGCGGCGTATGACGGCGGGCGCAAAATTGCGTTTCTTGGCGACATGCGCGAGCTGGGAACGCGAGCCGAGGACGCGCACCGTGAGCTTGGCCTGAAAATTGATGCGCTTGGCGGTTTGGATGCGCTGTACGCCGTCGGTGATTTGGCGGCGCTTATTCCCAATGCCGCGCAGCGGTTCGCGGACAGCGCGGACGCCGCCCAATTTGCGCGGGAAATGGAGCTGACCGCAGGCGACGTGATCCTGGTCAAAGGCTCGCGGGCAATGGTGATGGAAAAAATTGCGGCGGCTTTGGAGTCCCGCGCATGACCCATCCCGACCCGTATGCGCTGGGCGGCTTCTTGGCGGCGTTTTTGATCGCCCTCCTGCTGGGGCCGCACACGATTGAGTTTTTGCGGGTGCTGAAGTTCGGCCAGAACATCAACGAGCATGTGCCGGGCCATGCCGCGAAGCAGGGAACGCCGACAATGGGTGGTCTGCTCATTGCCTTGAGCCTGCTTCTGACGCTCGCCCTCGGCCTGCTGACTGTGCCAAGCCTGCGTCCAATTAGCCCGCAGCTTGTCGCCGTCGTGCTGGTCTTCATCGCTCACGCCGGTCTGGGCTTTTTAGATGATTTTCTTAAAGCCCGGCGCGGCAAGTCGCTGGGCCTGCTGGCGCGTCAAAAGCTGGCCGGGCAGGTGGTCATCGCGCTGCTGTTTGTCGGCTGGCTGTACTTGACGGCAACGCCTGACTTCACGACGCAGGTGTGGCTGTGGCGGACGCAGCATGTCGATCTCGGCTTCGCGTATTACGTCCTGGCGTTTTTCTTATTGATTGGCATGTCAAACGCGGCGAACTTAACCGACGGATTGGACGGGCTGGCAGGCGGCTTGTCCATCTTCACGCTGATTGGCCTGGCGCTGACGACGCATCCGAACTTCAGCCAGCTTCCGGTGTTCGCCTGGACGCTGGCCGGGGCGTGTTTGGGTTTCTTGTGGTACAACGCGCACCCGGCAAAAGTGTTCATGGGTGACACGGGTTCGCTGGCCCTGGGTTCCAGCTTTGCCGCGCTGGCGCTCATCGGCAAACAAGAAGTGTTGCTGCTGCTATTCGCCATTGTCTTCTTGATGGAAACCGGCAGCGTGATGATCCAAGTCGCCGTGTTCAAAGCGACAGGCGGCAAGCCGAACGGCAAAAGAGTGTTCAAGATGACGCCGATCCATCATCATTTTGAGCTGTCCGGCTGGAAAGAAACGCAGGTCGTCGCCCGCTTCTGGATTTTGGGCGTTCTCGCCCTGGTACTGGGGCTGGTGCTGGCCCCGCTGATGTCTGCGTGGCTGTGAGGGAGTCCCCCCGGCCCCCACCGCTGTTTAAACGGGGCGGGGAGCCAGATTAGGAAGATAACCCGTAGGGGCAGGTCCCCGTGCCTGCCCTTCTTGCTCCTACTCCCCCATTATTGGGGGCTGGGGGGACTCTGTATGGATACCGAATTCAACAACAAAACCGTCGCCGTCGTCGGCCTGGCCCGGAGCGGCCTGGCCTGCTGCGATGTGCTGACCAAGCTCGGCGTTCGCGTCATCCCGTATGACGGCAAGCCTGCGGACGCGCTGGCCGACGCCGTGGCGCATCTGTCCACGCTCGGCTTGGTCCCGCTGACCGGCGGCGCAGCGTTGGATTACGCACAGCTAGATTACGTCATCACCAGCCCCGGCGTCCGCCGTGACGCCGCCGTTTTGCTGGACGCAGTTGCCGCAGGCGTCCCGGTGCTGGGCGAGATTGAAGCGGCTTATAGAATAGCCCGTGCGCCGATTTTGGCGATCACCGGCACAAACGGCAAGACGACCACGACGATGCTGCTGGGCGAGATGCTGAAGGCGGCAGGGATTCAGACGTACATCGCCGGCAACATTGCGGCAGGCGATATCGCCCTGCCGCTCATTCAAGCGGCCTATGACGCTCCGCCCGACGCCGCCATTGTCGCCGAGATTTCGTCGTTCCAGTTGGAGTGGATTTCTACGTTCCGCCCCAAAGTCGCGGCCTTGCTGAACATCTCGCCTGATCATGGCGACCGTCAAGCCTGGGAGGAATACGTCGCCGCCAAATGGCGCATCTTCGAGAACCAAACCGAAGAAGATTTCGCGGTCTGGGGCGACGCATTGGAGAACGCCCCTCTTGATTCTGTAGTCGGCTCAAATTTACCGAAGCAAGGCTTCAAGCCGACTTGCTGGACGTTCCACCGAGGAGCCGGTGACTTAAACGAAGTTGCAGAGGTTGGGAACAGGGTGCTAATCATAGATGCTTACACTCAACCTGTCTCGCAACAAGTATGCTTCACGGAAGAGATCAAGCTGCCTGGAATGCACAACCGAGACAATGTGCTGGCCGCAGTCGCAATGGCTCATGTTTTCGGGGTGGGCATTGAACCCATTCGCCAAGTGGCGACGACGTTTACGGGCGTGGTGCATCGGCTGGAATATGTGGAAACGATTGCGGGCGTGAAATACGTCAATAACTCCATGTGTACGAATGCTGATGCATTCGAAAAGTCGCTCCAAGCGCTGCCGGAGCCGAAAGTGGTCATCGCGGGCGGCGTCTTCAAGGGCGGCGACCGAAAGGCCGTCGCAGAGGCCGTGACGCAAAACAACGTCAAAGCGCTGGTGCTGATCGGGCGCTCGGCCCCGCAGATCGAAGACGCGGCGCGGGCGGCGGGCTACGAGAATGTGTCTCAGGCCGGGACGCTGGCCGAGGCGGTGACGCGGGCAGCAGGTCTGGCGCAGGCGGGGGACACGGTGCTGCTGGCCCCGGCGTGCGCGTCGTTTGATATGTTCGCGGATTTTGAGGACCGGGGCGACCAGTTCAAGGCGGCGGTGCGGGGGATGC
>CAXTRL010000069.1:11165-13157 GCA_964246575.1 uncultured Armatimonadales bacterium | reverse complement strand
GCTCGGGCTGGTCCAGTCGCAAAAAGACAGCCGCGACGGGACCGTGAAAGCCCTGGCAAAGACCGTAGACGGCGCAAACCCGATTGAATGCGTCCTGCTGCCCGACGATAACCGCGTTTCGGTCTGCCTGTCTACCCAAGCCGGCTGCCCAATGGCCTGCGCGTTCTGCGCCACGGGAACGCAGGGCTTGACCCGCAATCTGACGACGGCCGAGATCGTTTCCCAATTTTTACTTCTGCAATCGCTGTCGCCGCGCCGGATCACGCACATTGTTTTG
Organism: uncultured Armatimonadales bacterium; assembly: GCA_964246575.1. Classification (GTDB taxonomy): domain Bacteria; phylum Armatimonadota; class Armatimonadia; order Armatimonadales; family Capsulimonadaceae; genus JANXMY01. The sequence goes on along the minus strand of CAXTRL010000069.1, from coordinate 12,880 downwards.
ATGGGCATGGGCGAGCCGCTTCTCAATTATGACGCCACGCTGAAAGCTGTTCGCATTCTGAATGCTGAGTGTGGGATTGCGATGCGCCATATCACGCTGTCCACCGTCGGCATTGTTCCGAACATTGACAAGCTGGCGGACGAAAACTTGCAGCTTACGCTGGCGGTTTCGCTTCATGCGCCGAATGACGCCTTGCGGACCCGGCTGGTTCCCGTCAACAAAACGTACCCGCTGGATCGGCTGATGGCGTCGTGCCGGCGCTATGCTGAGCATACCGGGCGGCGATTGACGTTTGAGTACGTCCTGCTGGCGGGCGTCAACGACGAGCCGCAGCACGCCCGTGAGTTGGCCCAGCTTTTGCGCGGAACGTCGGCGGCGGTGAACGTCATCCCGTACAACCCGACTTCGGTCGCTGAGCCGTTTGAGCGTCCCGACACGGGCCGCATTCTCGCGTTCCGGCGCATCTTGGAAGACGCGGGCGTGACCGTCACTCAGCGCAAAGAGCGGGGCCGCCAGATCGCCGCCGCCTGCGGCCAGCTTGTCACCGACAGCGAGCGCCGCCGCCCGGCTTCCCGGCCCCTGACGGTTCTGCCTGCGCCGAGTATCCCAGAGCCTGTTTTGACGGGGGCCGCGTAAGATGCTTGGGGAGACAGACGCCGCCCCGACCCCATCGCCGGAGCCGGCAGAAGAACCGACACCTGCCGAAGTCTTGCCGACCATCGCCGAAGCGGCGGCCTGGCTCGGCCAAATCCAGCCTGCCGCTGTGATTGCTCTGCTGAAAGACCCTGACTACCGTCTGGCGATTGTTCCGGCTTTTCATGGCACGCGGTCGGACGCGAAAGCTTACGCGCTTCCCCTTGTCCGTTCTCGACTTTCCCAAATCGCATCCAAAAACGCAAAGCTGGCGGAAAAGCTGCGCTCGCTGGCAGAAGCCGCACCGACCCCGCCAAATCCCAGCCCGCCCGCAGCCAGGCCCCCTGCCCTGTCCAAATCCGACGCGCCGCCGAAACCCGATCCTCTGCCTGCCCTTCGCGCCGGTCTGGACGCCCGCCGCCGCGAGCGGGACGCAGCCCGGCTGGAACTCGCCGAAGCGCAAAGCGGGCGGGACGCTGCCGCCAAAGCACGCTTGCAGGCGGAAAGGGAGCGGGACGAAGCGCAGCGCCTTCTAAAAAAGCAAAGCGAGCGCATTGCACGCTTGGAGCGGCAGATGGCGCAGGCCAAGCAAACGGAAGCGCGTCTTATCAAAGCCTTAAACGAAGACAAAGTTTCGCCGCCTCCCGCTGCCCGTCCGCGCGGCTTGCCGCCCGAAGGAATGAACGCGCCTGCGGTCAGTCCTGCCTGGCCGGACGCCGTCCGGCACCTGCTGGACAAGAGCAAGTTTCCGAATGCGCTGGCGCTGGCCGCCGATGTCCTCAAGACCGAAAGTGACGACTTAGACGCCCTTCAAATCGCAGCGCTGGCATCGGAGCGCATAGGGGAGCCGCGCAGCGCTCTCCTCTATGCCCGGCGGCTTCTCGCGCTGCAAGTCCGGCGGCCCGACATCGCGGCGGCAGGGGAAACGCTGCTGCTGGTTTTCCGGCTGACGCCGTTGCCGGACCAAGCCGAACCCGATGTGCGCGTGTTTCTGGCGGCCTTGCCGGCTTCGGACAGCGCGACAGTCGCGGCGGCCCGGCTGATGCTGGGACGGCTGCGCGGGCTGGCCCCAGCCGCGCACG
>CAXTRL010000069.1:0-11155 GCA_964246575.1 uncultured Armatimonadales bacterium | reverse complement strand
CTGAACGCCCGGACCACGCTCGGCCCGGTGCTGATGCCGCCGCCGGAAGCGCTTGCACCGGACGATCCCTTGCCGCTGCCCTTGCTTTTAGGCCGCCCCATAACCGCCCGGCGGCTTGCGGACGCCGTCGACGCCGCTCAAACGGGCCTGGTGGATGCCGCCCGTTCCGCGCTGACGGCGCTTGGTACATCGGACCCGGACACGGCGGCGCGGGTTTGGGCGGCGCTGGAAGCCGCCGCCACTGACGACCCGGCCCGCCTATTCGCCCTGCGCCGCCCTCCGCGCGGCGCGGCGGTGGTGGACTGCAATAACGTAGCCTGGTTTGATCAAGAGTCGCTGGTCCACGGCAGCCCGCGCCTGCGCCCGATTCTTGCCATGCGCCGCGCTCTTTGGACACGCGGCTTTTTCCCGGTCGTGCTGTATGCCGACGCCACTTTGCCGCACGAAATTGACGACAAGCCTGCGCTGCGCCGGATGCGGGATCGTCAGGAAATCACTCTTGTAGACGCCGGCACGACCGCCGACGAAGCCCTGCTGCGGGTCGCCAAGCAAATGAACGCACTTCTGATTACCAATGACCGCATGGAAGACTGGGACCCGGAAGGCGAGGTCCGAAAAGTCCGTTACACGATTTCCATGACCGGCGAAGCGCATCTGCTGGCGGAAATCTAAAATTCCCATGACGCTTGAAGAACAATTTTCGCGGCTGATCCAGATCTTGCAGCTTTTGGACCGGGAACCGTATCAATGGGATGCCGCCGCGCTGGAACAAAAGTTTGATGTTTCGCGGGCGACGATTGAGCGCGACATCGCCGTGCTGCGGCAGTGGGGCCAGGTCAAGCGCAAAGACGGCAAGTTCGGTCTGGCCGAAATGAAGTTCCTGCCGACATCGTTTTCCCCGCCCGAAGCGCTGGCCCTCAGACTGGCCGGCACTAGTTTTGCCGGTCAAGCCGGGGCGGTCTATAAAGGCGCTCTGACGTCTGCGCTGCAAAAAATCGATCAGGCGCTGCCCCGGCGCACTGCCGCCGAAGTCAAAAAGGCCGGGGAGCGCGTCTCGGTCGGCCTGCCGGTCGTGCGCGACTTTTCCGCCGATGTTTACCAAAATCTGGAAATGGCAATTGTCCGGCATCACCCGGTAGACATCACTTACTTGTCCCGAACGCGCCCGGAGCCGACCAAGCGCCGGGTAGACCCGTATGGCCTCACCTACAAAATCGGCGCTTGGTATCTGGTCGGCTACTGCCATTTGCGGCTAGGCATCCGCACTTTTGGCCTAGACCGAATCAAATGGATGCGGGTCCGGGAAGACGTCCGCTTTCAGTATCCGTCAGATTTTGATCTGGCCGAATGGCTTGCCAAAGGCTGGCAGTTGCAGGCAGGCGGCGAACCGACGGAAGTGGTCATCCATTTTGATCCGACCGTCGCAAGCTGGATCGCCGGCAGCCACTGGCACGCGACCCAGCGCATTGAAAAGCAGCCCGACGGCGGCCTGCTGTTCCGGGTCACGGTGCATGGTTACGAAGAAATGCTGTACTGGGTCTTGTCGTTCGGCGCACAGGCGGAAGTTTTAGAACCCTTGCCCCTCCGCGCCGCCGTTGCCGAGTCAGCGAGGAAAATGGCGCTGCGGTATGTGGAAGAACCCAGCAAAAAAGCCACGGATTGAAATCCGTGGCTTTTTGCTTACCCCGCAAGCGACGGCTTGCCCATCAGCTTGTTCCAGATTTCGTAATCCACGGCCTTTTTCGGAACAAGCAACTCTTCGTGAACTTCTTCCTCGCCGTGCGCGATCAGCTCGCCCCGGTCAGGCGTCCGCAGGTCCAGGTACACATCGCCCTGCGCCAGCCGCGTTCCCGGCGCAACAAAAAACAAGCGACGCAGCTCGTCCTTGTGCCAGTCCGGCAGCATGTCATAGACCATCTTGATTGCCGTGCCTTCAATCAAGTCACTGTCCGGCTTCATCATGCCGTTTTGCCCAGTGTGGCTGTCCCCATGCAGCGCCGCCTCGTTCAGCGCATCTTCGCCGAGGGCTTCGTCCCGCGCTTCTTTTCGCATCTTGTCCGTATGCTCAAAAGCATGTTTTCGTTCTTTATCTTGTGACATGGTGTTCCTCCGTCTATGAATACGGTTTACCCGGAGGAGGAACGCAGTAAACGGCCTAATGGGCGTTATGTTCTTCCGCCAGCAGAGCATCTAAGGTTTTGGACAGTTCGGCCTCGACGTTTTCCGAGTAGCCGTTGGTAACGGAGCGGACTTTGCTGTGCGTGTCTACCACAACGAGCAGGGGAATGGAGTCTGCACCGTAAAGGAACGCGGCATGGTGGTCAGTGTCACTGAGCATGGGAAATGTCAAGTTGTTTTGCTTTGCGAATGCTGCTGTGACATTCGGCGGGTCGCTGGAATTGATGCCGTAGAACGCGACCTGCCCCTCATACTTACGCGACAGCGTCTCTAAATGCGGCAGCTCGGCGCGGCAGGGGCCGCACCAGGTCGCCCAAAAGTCCAGCACCACGGGGCTTCGCCGAACCGCTTCCTGCAAGGCAAACGGCTTCCCGGTCGCGGCATTGGCAATCACGAACGGCGGGGCTGTCTTTGCGGCGGACGCCGCCGTGAGGCCCTGGCCTGCGGCGTCTGCGATGCCGGCGCGGCGGACGCTGCCAAACAGCAGCCCGAACGCAGCAGCGACAAGCAGAAGTGCGAGAAGGGTTTTCGTTCGTTCGGTCACCGCCAAATCCTCTCAAGCTGCCGGGGGGTTCTTGGCGTTTGCCCGGCGGCGCGTGTCTTCAATGGTTTGATCCGTGACGGCTTTCTCAAAGGAACGGTAGCCGGCAAGCTGAAACCCGTGTTTCTGCGCCAAATGCTCCGTTTCCTGTGCTTGATGGACAGACACTTCTTTGCCGAGCGTGAACGATTCGTACCGGCCTTCTAAAGCGAGCATTATGGTTTCGGACATGCAGGCATAAGCAGTCTTCGGTGGGAAGCCGAATGTGAAGTGGAAATCAGCTTCGGCACCGGGAACCGCCACGACGCCGCCTTCAATGACCAGCACGTCGTCGCGCTCTTTGGCGACACGCACGGACACGTCGCGCGGGCGGGCCACGTCGCAGACCACGCAGCCGGGCTTCAAATCTTCGGGTTCAATCACGGCGTCACGGGCGCTGGTGACGGTAATCACTAAATCGGCATCGCGCAGGCCCAGATGCACGTCGTCGTACAGCCGGACGCACGCGCCGGACAGTTCAGCCGCCACGGCTTCCAGCCGGGTCAAGTCCCGCCCAATCAGGGCAATTTCGGCGCACTTTGGGGCCAGCAGCAGGGCGCAGGTGCGGCCAATGGACCCGGTCGCGCCGACCACGGCGACTTTGGCGTTCTCAATCGAGATGCCCATGCGCCTCGCGGCATCAAGGCCGCCTTCCACGGCAGTCGCCACCGTGTACGAGTTCCCGGTCGTGACGGCAATGTCTAAGTTCTTGGCATCCGTCACGCCGCCGTCGCCGACCACCGACGTAAACGCGCCCAGCCCGATAATCCCCGCCCCCAGCGACTCCGCCAGCTTGCCGCACTGGATCAGCCGCTTGTAGACAAAGTCCGTCGGCAGCGTGAGTAGTTGCTTCGGCGTCAGCGGGCAGCCGATAAACCAGCCTTCCGCCTCCGCGCCAGTCGGCGACTTGATGCCCGTGATATGAGACATGACCATCGGCGACTTGAACTGAATCCCCCACTCCACCGCCGGCTCCGGCAGAAACTTCGCGGCAGCATAAACGCCGCCCTTTTTGGCGACATCCCGCCGCACGTCAAACGGATGAATAATAAATGCAAACTTTTCCAAGTGATCTCCTACTTTTCCAGCAGCTTTTTATCAGCTTCTAGCGCGGCGTCAGCAGGAAGCCACGCCGGATGCCGTTGTGGATGCCGTTACCGATGATCCAGCCTTTATTGTTGATGACCAGCGCGTTTTGCAGCTTCCAGCCGGAATGGGGCGGGGCCAGCGTGTTCAACTCGTAGACTTTGCCGTTTTGCCATAAAAGCGCGGCTTCGTCGGTTTTGTAGTAGGCATTGCCGACCACCTGGCCCTTGTCGTTGAGGGCCGACGCCTTGCTGTCATGGAGGCGCGGGATGGAGCCGAGGCCGCGCATATGGCCGTTCTGCCACAAAAACGCCTGGTAATGGAACGTCAGCCCGTGGATTCCCGTTCCCCCGGACAGCCCCACCCAGCCCGCCACTTGACCTTTGGCGTTGATGCCCCGCGCGATGCTGTCCGTGTAGCCCGGCAGTACGCCCAAATCTTTGACTTGCCCGGACGCATTCCACAGCAGGGCATGGGTCGTCGTTTTGCCCAGGCCGCTCCTGCTGGCCTTGCCCGCCGCCGCGCCGAAACTATTGACTGCGCCCGCATCGGCGGCTGTAAACCCCGGCGGCGGCGGCAGCCGCTTCAGCCGGCCCGCGCTCCACAAAAACGCTTGATTGTTGGAAATGCCGACCGCCTGCCCTTTCGCGTTCACCGCTTCGGCTTCCGACAGCGAGTACCCATGCCCCAGCGCCCCGAACCCGCCCAGCAGCGTCACTTTGCCGCTGAACGTGAACAGCGCCGCCGCAAACTTGGCTTTCAGCGGGTCCGGGCTGTACGCCCCTGCCATCTGCCCGGCGTCATTGACTGCAACCACAAATGCATGGCTGCCGTCCAGGCCCGGTACGCCCCGCATATGGCCGTTTTGCCACAAAAAGACATTTGTGATAAACTCCGGCCCCTTGCCGTGACGCGCCGTATCCGCCCCCCCGACAATCTGGCCTTTGTTATTTAATCCCGTCGCATCGTCCTCCTGCCCGCCCAGCGACCCGAGATCCGTCACCGTATAGTGCGGCGGGACTTGGGCCACAGCAGAGCCGGCTACTGCGAACAGGACAACCATCAGCAAGACCTGCCATGCAGATGCTTTATAATCCTTAGCGGCGGCAAAAATAACGTGTAACTTCATTGGGCTGACTTTAGCATCTCGACGAATGACTTTAGACATATGACATGCAAGATGTTGTTGTCTGCAAAAGCAAAGCTGACAGGAAACTCTAATTCATGGCTTACGCCATGGAAGGGCGACTTGCCTGGCTCTATCTCTACCACTGTAACCTGTGCGTCCTTGAACGGCTTAGTATCAAGCTGGCAGCAAATCAAGAGTTTTATATCTCTAGGGTTTTTGATCGTTTCGTAGTCGGGCAAAATTCTACTCGCCTCAAACTTAAACTCGGCGAAGATGTCGTAGCCACTGGCGAGAGTCTTGTTCTTTTTTGGCATCTCCCCCAACACTGTGGGATCAGGTTTATAATTTATGAAGGCATCGTACTGTTCGTTGATTGCGCTTCTGTAGGTCCGATAGCCTCTGAGCAAGCCGTTTCCCAGAAGTTCGTGAAAAAGTGCGATGACATCTTGCTCTTCTGCCGGCACCTTAAGATAAGGTACTTGCGGCAACCCTAAATCTTCTGCCGCTCTGCTTTTCGCTCTTAGTTCGTCAAGAGTGTTTTCTTTGTCTAGCAGCTTGAAAGGTTGCACGGTTTTTGAGATGAACTGTGGCAGACTGTTAACAGTTACATCAAAGATAGAGCGCAGTGCTACATTTCTCAGCATTGTGTTGGCACCGCCTCTGATATGCTTACGCCCCATATCGAGTTTAAGATTATCGTATTCAAGCAGGATGAAATATGATCCCCAGTAAGCTGCTTGCTGACTTCTTGGTGGAGGGATTTGAATGGCAGTAGGCATGGTCCGCGTCGAGACGAAGATGCCAGGCTCTAGGTCATTTCGCTCTTTAGATTGCAGTCCCCGCGCTAAAGATATATCGTCAAAAGTTGTCCTAGAAGAAACAAAGGCGTACCACTTTATCGCTTGCCCGCTATCCGTTTTAGTCACTCCACTCGCTTTGACGGCATTAACACGAATCTTTTTACCCTGCACAATATCCTTGCTGACATCTTCCCATACTCCTACGTCTTTGACGGGCAGGAATTCATCTGGCGTTGCGTAACGGTAAGGAACATCCTCATAAGGACTTTCTACTCCCTCGCTGTCGACATACTGGAGCTTGACCGTGACATTAGTTGGCGGCGGATTACCGTTGTTGAAAATCGGAAAGGTATTGCCTACTGCTGTTTTGGATCGCAAAGCATAAACTACTCTGGCTTTGCTGTATTCAAACAGGTCCTCACCATTGTCATCAGGCATTGTAACAAGTTCAGCCCATATTCGTGTGTATGTGTTACTATTTCGGAACTGTTTTGGGCCAGTAATCTGAGTGTTTTGAAAAGCTAAACGATTTGGTGTTTTCTTTTTGACCCAATCATTGGCGCGATCAACTTCGATGTAAGTTGTTTGCTTTCCATCGCAAGTTTCCAAACGAAATCTGTTGCAGGACAACAATATAAAAGAAAGACCTAAACCTTTTTCTCCTCGCGAGTCTACTGCATTTCGTTTTGTACCAAAGTTCGGAATTAAAACTTTTTTTAGAATATCAAGGCTCATCCCTGAACCAGTGTCAGATACTTCTATGGAACGGGAACGTGCGTTAAACACGATTTCTATGTAGCTGGGGGCATTAGGAGCGTTGCTTGCCGCCTTCTCAACTGCGTCAACTGAGTTCTGAAGAGCTTCCGCTAAAATGTCCCACGGATGCGAGTAGGTGTCCAATATATTAGTGGCTTGTTCCCTGAGTAGTTCATCTTCTCCCGCTAACTTCAAGAACTCAAGACCTTCTAACTCTGTTTGGTTCGTAGACATTGTTTCGTATCCTATATGGAGTGGAATTTGGGACTTTACAGGCCGTATAAGTAAAAGCAACTTAGAGCCGATTCGTGTACAAGGGTATACCCTTGCTTTTTGGCACGAAATTTGCTAAGATGAATATAAGTTTGACAGATTATAGCAGATAACGCGGAAGTATGAACGATGCCGCCGAAAGAACGGCATGGCGGAGAAACGATAAATTGTGGACAAAAGGACGGACAACGACATGGAATCACTGCGGATTGTGATTGCGGATGATGAGCCGATTATTCGGCTGGACCTGCGGAAGACGCTGGAAAACATGGGCCACCAGGTCGTCGGCGAGGCGGGCGACGGGGCCAAAGCCGTGGAAGTGGCGCGGGAGCTGAAGCCGGACATTATCATTTTGGACATCAAGATGCCGGAAATGGATGGCATTGAGGCCGCCAAAGTGGTCACCACCGAAAGCATTGCGCCGGTGCTGCTGTTGACGGCGTATTCTCAGAAAGACCTAGTAGACCGGGCCAAAGACGCAGGCGTTTTTGCGTACTTGGTCAAGCCGTTCAAGGAAGCCGACTTGCTGCCGGCGATGGAAATTGCAATCTCGCGCTACGAAGAGTTTGTCGAGCTTGAGAACGAAGTCACGGACCTGGAAAACAAGCTGGACACGCGCAAAGCCGTAGACCGGGCCAAAGGCATTTTGATGGACCAGTACGGCCTCAAAGAACAGGAAGCGTTCCGGCGCATCCAGGTCCAGAGCATGAACACCCGGAAATCCATGCGCGAGATCGCCGAAGCCATTATCATCGCTCACAATGTCTAACACGCTGGTTGAAGCCAAAAGAAGCCGCCGAAGCGTCCCTAAAGTCGTTCGGCGGCTTCTTGTGCTTGCGGCGGTCCTCTACTTTCTGCCGCTGCTTGGGCTGGGCATGTTCCAAAAGTTCTTGGTGTTCAACGCGCAGGCATCGCGTACCCGCACTGCGGCAGCCGGCATAAGTATGCCGCCGGGCGCCAGAGCGCTGCGGCTTCGCACCGACGCCGGCGACACGGTTGCCGCTTACTTCGGCCATGCGCTGCGGCCTGACGGGTCGCCCGATACAGAGTACGCCCGGCGTCCAACGCTGCTGTTCTTCACCGGCAAAGGAAGCTCAATCGCGCCTGAGCGCAGCCTCTTTCAGTCGTTTCGCAGGCTTGATGTTAATGTCCTCATGCCCGATTATGTCGGCTTCGGGCAGAGCGGCGGCGGCGAGTCCGAGACAAACTGCTTTGCGACCGCCCGTGCCTCGTATCTGTTTCTGCGGGCGCAGCCGGATATTGACCAAAAGCGGTTAGTGATTGCCGGATACTCACTGGGGTCCGGTGTTGCCATAGACCTGGCGGCACGGGAATTAAACGAGGGGCAGCCGGTGGCGGGCCTGGCGCTGTTTGCGGCGTATACCAGCATGGCGGACATGGGGCATCAGGAGTACCCGATTTATCCGGCTTGGCTGCTGCGTTTGATCCTGCACTCCCCATTTGACAGCGCGGCGAAGATGCCAAAGATTACTTGCCCGGTGCTTTTGGTCCACAGCCGGGCCGATACGCTGATCCCCTACCGGATGTCGGATACGCTGGCAGCGCTTTGCCGGGGGCCGGTCACGCGCCTCACCGTCATGCACGCCGGCCATGCCGGCTATTTTTCGGACGTTGAAACTTCCTTCTTTCCCGCGCTCCATCGCTTTTTAGAAAGAACTCCCCATGAAACGCAATCTCAGTAAACTGGAAATACCAGCAAAAATCGGCTACTCGCGCCGTTCTTTGTTTCTGAAGAGCCACGCCCAGGCTCAGCGCTCCCAGGAGCAGGAGACGCGCCTGCACCGTGCCTTGAAAGCCAGGACGCAGCAGCTCACGGCGGCGACGGCGAAAATCGAGAAGATGGAGCGGGCGCATGATGACCGCAACGCCGAAGGGGAAGCCCTGAAGCGCATCGGCGAAGCGATGGGATCACTGTTTGACTTAGAAGAAATGCTCAAAGCCGTCGCCGGAGTCGCCGTCCAAGTCACCGGCACGGACTCTTCCCAAGTTTACTTGTTTAACGACGCCCACGATACGCTTGTTTTGCGGGCCGTCACCGACGGCTCCGGCGAAGTGATCGGCAAGCTGCGCCTCAAAGTCGGCGAAGGCATCACCGGCTGGGTGGCCCAGCACAAGGAAGCGGTCGCGCTCGGCCATGACGCCCACCAGGATGCTCGCTTTAAGTTCGTGCCGGAATTGTCGGAAGACAAGTATAAAAGTATGCTGTCCGTGCCGCTGATTTACCGGGGCGAAGTGCTGGGCGTGATCAATGTCCGTACGGTCAACGACCACCAGTACACCAAGACGCAGGTACGGCTGCTGCAATCGATCGCGTCTCAGATTTCGGGAGCCGTGGAAAACTCGCGCCAGTACCGCAAGCTGGAAAAGCGGGCATCGCAGTTGTCCACGCTGTCGGAAGTTTCCAAGACCATCACCAGCGACCTGTACCTGGAAGAAATCTTGCAGCTTATTGTCGCCGCAACCGCCGACTCCATGTCGTTTAAGATCTGTTCGCTGATGCTTTTAGACGAAGACAAACAAGAATTGGTCATCAAAGCCACGCAAAGCAAAAGCAAAGACTACGCCAAAAAAGCCAACATCAAAATCGGCGAAAGCGTCGCCGGCCTGGCGCTTGCGGAAGGACGCACGATCACGGTCTACGATCTCAAGCACTCCACCGAGTACGCGACGCCTGATCTCGCGCGGCGCGAAGGCCTTTCTTCTTTAGCCGCCATTCCGCTGCTGGTCAAAAACAAGAAAATCGGCGTTCTGAACTGCTACACCGAAAAGCCGCACCGCTTCACGGAAGACGAAATCTCGGTGCTATCGGCGCTCGGCAACCATGCCGCGATTGCGATTGAACACGCAAAGCTCATGGTCAAGTCGGCGATCATTCAAGAGATGCACCACCGGGTCAAAAACAACTTGCAGCAGGTCGCCTCGCTCCTGCGCCTGCAAATGCACTACGTCGGCCAGCGGTCCGTTGAGCAAGTTTTGACTGAGTCCCTGAACCGGATACTCGCCATCGCGTCGGTCCATGAGCTGCTGGCGCGAGAAGATTTGGACATCATCAGCGTCAAAAAAGTCGCCGAGCAGATCATTCAGGCGACGCAGCAGGGCATCTTGGCCCCGAACAAGCATATCCTGATGAAGATCGAAGGCGTAGACATTCTGCTGCCGTCCGCCCAGGCTACTTCTGTTGCTTTGATCTTAAACGAGCTGGTCCAAAACGCCGTCGAACACGGCTTCGGCGAAGGCATGGACGACGGCGACATCCGCATTTCGCTGGCCGAAGACGATAAAACCGTCAGCCTGGAAGTCACAAACAACGGCACACCCCTTCCTGAAAGCTTCGACATCCGCACAACCGACTCGCTTGGTTTGCAGATTGTCGAGTCCCTCGTGCGCGGCGACCTGCAGGGCCGCTTCACGCTCACCAACGAAGGCGACCGCACCGTCTCCAGCGTCGTGTTCGCGAAATAGGTTTGTGTTATGAACAAGCAGAAGGCAATCGCGAGGCTAATTGCGCTTCTTCAGCACGTTATGAAGCGCCCTACGATGTATATGGGCAGAGCTACTTGGGATGCTGTCAACATCTTTATCTATGGCTTTAGCACCGCCGCGTATAGTGCAGTTGGCGTTCCCCTCACATTGGACCTTCGGCGCCAAGCAACTAACAGCCGAGGCTGGGAATTTACCTCAGTTCGTGGAGCAGACAAAATGCGTGAGCAGGGGCTGTCCGAGGAGCAGATTGTCCAGGAATTGTTGCTGATTGAGATTAAGATGCTGGAATTGGTTGCGGCAGGGTTAGAAGCATAGGCAGGAAGCGTGGGATTGAAATCCTATGCTGTGGGCGCAGACGCCTACTGTCCACTTTCGTGGACGAAGAAGTGAGATAAGACAAAGAATAAGAACCGCGTTCCTGTTTTGCTCCTTGTCCGCGAAGGCGGACACTGGGCGTCTGTGCCCACAGCGTAGGAATTCATTCCCACGCTTCTTTTCAAACGCTTGCAAAGGAACCGATGCAGGTACAATGAGCGTAACTGCCTTGTGTTATCGCTTTGGAAGGAACCTGCCCGTTGCGCGTCCCCCTATTACGCTCCCTTGCTGTGCTTGCCGCTTGCTCAACCCCATTTGCCGTTCATGCCCAAGCGCCATCATCCGCTGGTTCAGCGCCGGTTGTCACTGCGCCGACTTCGACGGCGACGGGGATTGGCCTCGGAACCGTTACCGAATACACGCTCCCAAACGGCCTGCAAGTGCTGGTCGCGCCGTCGGACGCCGCCGACTTGGTGACGATGGACGTGTGGGTCGGGGCGGGAACCCGGCGGGAAACGGCGGCGGATAACGGCG
>CAXTRL010000068.1:0-13191 GCA_964246575.1 uncultured Armatimonadales bacterium | reverse complement strand
GCGTTTGACGGGAAGATTATCGGGCCGATGGCTGCGCCGTCGGCAGCCGGCGCGGTCCGGCTGATCGAGCCGCATTACGGGCGGTTTTCGGCGGATCTGGTCAGCGGCAGCATTGCAGCCAGCTCAGGCGGGCTGCATTTTCAAGATGTGACCGTGCGGCGGTTCCCGACACTGGCAAGCTTAAGCGGCAGCGTCGCGGCTTTAACGTCCGGGAACCCGAAGCTGGCGATGAATGTCCGGCTGTCTGAAGGCGATGTCAGCGATTTTTTGAACCTGGCCGAGCAGGCGTCCGCGCCGTCGGTGAAGACGGCTTCGGCGCTCAAAGCGAACCTGCCGAACCTGACGGGAACGGCGCAGGGATCGTTCTTTGTAGGCGGCACCGTCAAGTCGCCGAACGCCTACGGCCATGCGCTGATTTCCGATGCGACCGTCGCTTCCTATCGCTTGGACCAAGTCGCAGCGGACTTGCGCTACACGAACGGTGTGCTGACGATTAGAAACGGGCTGGTGCAGTCCGGCGCGGCGCGGGTGACGGCGTCCGGCTCACGCTCGGCGGCTGGTGTGTTCCAAGTGGCGTTTGCGGCGTCCGGGGTGGACTTGACCCGGTTCCATCAGGCGCTGGACCCGCTGGCGGAGATTGAAGGCACGGCGGCCCTGTCCGGCAGCTTTTCGGGAACGCCCGCCGCGCCGCATTTGATCGTGCGCTCTTTGACGGTGCCGGACCTTGTGGTGAACACCCAAAAGTTCGCGCCGCTTTCGCTGGCTGGGCGCTACGATGACGGCGTGTTCACGCAGCTCGGCCACCCCTGGCGGTTTGTAGTGTCCGTGCCGCCGGACTACGCGGCGGAGCCGGGCGGGTTGGTGGAATACGACGTCAGCCGCCTGCATCTGGTCCTGCCGACAGGGGCGCATCCGAAGCGGCCCGCCGCGCTGACGCTGGCAGCGGCGACTCCAGAGTCCGCGCCGGAGCGGCTGTCGCATGTGTTCCGCACCATTCGGCAGAGCCGGTGGGCGCAGACGGAATCCGGCAAAAAGTTTCTGGCCCAGCTTCAAGCCCTGCCGCAGCCGCTTTCCGGCACGTTCGCCCTGCCGAGCATCCGCGTGTCCGGCCCGGTGAACGCGCTGACGGCCTCGGCGGATCTCAGCGCGTCGGACCTGCTGGCCGGGGAAACCAGAGTTGCGGGTCTTTCGGCCCACGCGGACTATAGGGGCGGGCTGAAGCCTGCGGGCCGGGTCACCGCCTCAGCCCACGACCTGCTTGCCGGGGGCGTAGCGATTGGGGCGGCGTCGCTGGACGCCGCCTACCAGAACCGCATTGTAACCCTGAAGTCGTTCAAAGCGACCAATCAGCGGGCCTTTGTCAGCGCGTCGGGAACGGCCAATTTGGACGGCGATGTTGCGGCCAGCGTAGACGCTTCCAATATCCCGCTGGCGCTGCTGCGCTCGGCGGTCCCAAGCGCCGCGCCGTACCTGAACCTGCTGCCGCGCGAAATCAGCACATTGTCGGTCAACGCTTCCGGGCCGACCCGTTCCCCCAATTACATCGGCTCCATCAGCTTGTCCAACCCGGACCAGCCCACGCCGACGGGGCCGGGCAGCGCCGCGCCGCCGCTGGCGTTAGACCGGATTCGGAGCGGCACGATCACGCTGGCGTCCGCCGTGCCGAACGGCCCAAAGGTACTGACCGTCAGCACCCTGTCTGCGTTCAAGAACGGGCGGCTGATCGCAACGCTTTCCGGGACGCTGCCGTTTCCGCTCGGCGGCCTGCTAAAGCCGGACGCAGTCGTTTCCGATGTGCCGGATCAAGATGACCTCCATGCCCAGCTTAACGTCGCCGACTTGTCCGCGCTGGCGGGCTTTTCTCCCGGCCTGCTGAACCCAAAGAAGACCGGCGGGCAGCTTTCGGTCACGGCAAACTTCGGCGGCGGGCGGCTTTCAGGGCTGGTGACGCTCCAAAACGCTTCGGTCGGATTGGCCGGCTTTGACACTTACGCTTCCAAGATCAACGGCATTGTGGTTTTGGCCGACAACAAAGCCGCCATCCAGTCGTTGACGGGCCAGTCCAGCAAAGGCGGCACGTTTGCGCTTTCGGGCGGCGCAACGCTGTCCGGCGCTCCGGCGATGAGCCTCGCGCTGACGCTGAAGGACTTGACGTTAAACGAAGCCAGCAAGCAAAACTTGCTGTACCAGAAGTTTAGCAGCGCGGCGAAAGCGAAGATCAACGGCACGGTGACGGCAAGGGGGCCGTTCTTGACCCCGCGCATTGCGACGCCGCCGGGGCAGCCGGTCGTCATTAGTGATGCGTCCGGCACGCTGCCGTCAGCGTCTAATGCCCCTGCCGCGCCGTCGTCGCCGTCGGCATTTGATCCGTCGTTTGCGCTGGCAATTCAGCTTGGAAGCGGGCGCACCGGCCCGGTCTTGGTCAGCAATGCATTGTTAAAAGTAGACGCCGCCGGCCTGGTGCAGATTGGCGGCACACTGTCCGCTCCGCAAGTTCGGGCAGATCTCACGGTCGCAAAAGGGCAATTTACGCTGCCGCCGTCTACGGTGCTGAAGATCGTGAAGCCCGTCACGGGCGATGCGAACACCGTCAGCGCGACGTATCCCTTCACGGGAACTGACGGCCTGCCGGGCCTGCGGACCCGCGTTGACTTGTACGCCCAGGCGACGGTGACGCCGTCGCAGGCGTCGCTTGCTCAGTACCGATCGGTCGCCGGGGACAGCGTGGGGGAAGCGGCCCCGGCGGTCTCGGATTTATCCAGCTCCATCACGCCGTTTGGCGGGACGCGGCAGCGGTACACGATCACGGCGCACATTCACGGCGTTTTGAACTCGCCGGATCAGCTTGCATTGGACTTAACTTCTTCGCCCGGCGGCTTGACCCGCCAGCAGATGCTGGTCGCGCTTGTTCCGGCAAGTGCGCTGCTGGCAAGCGGCGGCAGCGACTTAGAGTCGGGATTCAAGCAGGCGCTTTACTCGGCCGCGCTGTCCCCGCTGACCAGCACGCTGGGGGATGCGCTGGGATTATCCGACCTCAACGTCGCCTATGATCCAAACCAGCCGCTGTTTGTGGCCGGCACAGTGGACCTCGGCCCGCGCCTGACCGTGACTTACTCGCGGTCATTCGGCGCACGCGGCACCACGGAAACATCTTTGCAGCCGCCACAGTACACGGTGCAGCTTGGATATGATTTAACCCGCCGCCTGCGATTGGGGGTTTCCACGGATGACCAGAACAACAAAACCGTGACTTTACAGTCGGTGCTTCAGTTCTAAAAAAAGACAAGGGAGTGAACTCCCTCGCTGGAAGGTAATCAGAATTACCACCTGTCCAGGGGACAGAAGAACAAGACCAGAACGGAAGAGCGGGATAGGAAGTTAAGGAGGACGAAACGTATGTCACGGAGTATGACAGAAGTTATTGTGCATTTTGTTTGGGCAACCAAAAAGCGCGAGCCTATTTTGACCGCGCAATGGGAGCCGGTGGTTTATAGGTGCATTCAAGGTAAATGCCGGCGTCTCAAATGTACGGTTCTGGCCCTGGGAGGATTAGAAGATCATGTGCATCTTCTGGCTGTTGTTCCAAGCCATGTTTCAGTGTGCGATCTGATGCGGCAGGTCAAAGGCGTCTCGGCGCGGTTTGCGAATGGTGAGCTGCCGCTCGGTGTATTCCTTCAATGGCAGGAAGGTTACAGCGCATTAAGCATTAGCCGTTCCGACGTGGAGCGTGTCAAGCAGTATATTCTGTGTCAAAAACAGCGTCACGCCGAAAGCATTCTGTGGCAGTCTTTAGAGCAAACCCCCGATGACTAATCTTTTGTTTTCTTTTACTCTTCTGTCCCTGGTCTCGTTCTCCTGTCCCCTGGACTTACTCTTCTGTCCCCTGGACAGGCGGTGTTTCCGAACACCTTCCAGCGAGTGACTTCAGTCACTTGCCTTTTTCCTTGTTTTCTTTAACTGTCTTTTTGCGGGCATTTGATATACCACGCCGAAAAAATTGTGAAACATTTCACTTTCAATTTTGTCCAACGAAGCAGTACGCCCAGCAGTGCGCTGGCGCTGATGCCTCGGGAACGGCTTTTTCCGGCCCTGGCCGCGTCCTCGGAGCGGGTGGGGGCGTCGGAAGACCTGGCCCTGGTGCGGGACTTTGATGCGCTGTATGCCCGCTACGGCAAGCAGATTTTCAACACGATTTTCCAGTGGATCGGCGACTACGAAGAAGCCGCCGATTTAACCCAGGAAACATTTTTGTCGGCCCATAAAGCGCGGGAGCAGTTCCGGGGCGATGCCAGAGTTTCTACTTGGCTGTACCGGATTGCTCACAACCACTGCAAGAACCGCTTTAAGCAGCGGGACCGGCAGCGCGAAATGGAAGGGCCGTCCCTGGATGCCGGGATGTCCGGCGACGGCACGGATTTTGACGAAGCCGCCGTAACCCGCGAGATCGCCGACTGGAGCCAGTCGCCGACGCGCCTTTTGGAGCAAAAAGAGCTGGGAGCGCAGATCAACCGCGCCATCAACAGCCTCGCTCCGGAGTACCGCGTCGTGCTGGTCCTGCGCGAAGTGGACGGGCTGGCGTATAACGAGATTGCCGAAGTGACGGGGCTGACGCTGGAAGCCGTTAAGACCCGCTTGAACCGGGCGCGGGCGATGGTCAAGCAAAAAGTCGAGCCATACTTAAAGATTTGAAGAAAGTTTCGAGACGAAACGCAAGGGAGCCGTTGTTTGACTATTTGGAAGAAAAATCGGGCGCAAGTAAAACGAAGCACTTGCGCCCTTGTTCTGTCTGCCGCCCTGGGGCTGCCGCTGCTGCCGGCCGGGGCGCAGGGCGGCGGACCAACGCCGGGAACGGCCCCGGTTAGTCCGGTCACCCCCGCTTCTCCCGCCGCGCCGCCGGACGCGAACCCTGCGCCGGAAAACGCGACCCCGAACCAGCCGGCTAACCCTGCCGGGCCAACTCTGCCGCTGCCGGCTTCCAACAAAACTGCTCCTGCCGCGCCGTTTACCCTGCCGCCGGCCCTGACGCAGCCCAATGATGGAACGGACACGGCATCGGATGCGCCGCAGCTCACCGGGCGCATTTCGCGCATTTTGATTGTCGGCAACCAGAACATCAATGACGCGGCTATTCGCGGCGTCATCACCGCCGCGGGACTGAAGCTGGGCGCTCCTTACACGGCGGAAAATGCCGCTTCGGCGCGGGATGCCGTCAAGGCGATGGGCTACTTCAACGGCGATGTCGGATTAGCGGGCGCACAGGACCCGGCGGGCGGCGTGGATGTAACATTCACCGTGAAAGAAAACCCGCTGATCAAGACCATCAAGTTCACGGCCAACACGCCCAACGGCGAGCCGACCATCGCGTCCGCAAAGCTGAAGTCGCTGATGACGACCAAAGAAGGCCAGGTTTTGAACACCAACATTTTGGTGCGTGACCTGGACAATCTCTTTAACCACACGACAAGCTATGTGTATCAGCAGGGGTTTATTTTTGATGTCAGCTCGGACATCAACATTGACCCACTCACTGGCGTTTTGACCATTCCGCTGGTGGAAGCGCACATCAATTCCATCAAGATTACGGGCCTCAAGCGCACAAAGCCGACCGTTGTCACGCGCGAGCTTCGCTCCCAAGTCGGCGACGTGCTGGATGAAAAAAAGCTGCAAAAGGACTTGACCCGCGTTTACAATCTTCAGTTGTTTGACGAAGTCGGGCCATTTGATCCCTCATCCACCGATGTCGGCAAAGTAGACATTACCATTCCGATTACCGAAAAGCGCAGCGGGCAGGTCTCGGTCGGCGTCGGGTATTCGTCTACGCAGAAGCTAGTGGGGCAGGCGGAGCTTGCGGAAAACAACTTCCGGGGCCTCGGCGAGCGTGTCAGCTTGCAGTGGCAAGTCGGCGGCGTGGACAGCCAAAGCAGCTTGGAGCTTGGCTTTTTCGAGCCGTACTTGGACAAAAAGCACACGTCGCTCGACGTAGACTTGTACGACAAAGCCGTATACCGCTTCAACTCCGGCGGCCTCACGGGAAACAACGACAATACCGGCAACACGAATACTTATGTGGAGCGTCATAAGGGCCTCACGCTTGGGATCAACCGGCCCGTAAACGACTCGCTGACCGTTGGGATCACCGGGCGCAGCGAGACGGTTTCCACCAACAACTTCACGGCGTCCACCGCCGACCAGTACATTCGCCAAAAAGGCAATGTGTCGGGCTTGGGCGTGCGCGGCATTTTGTCCAACCGGGACAACGAGTTCGCGCCGGCATCGGGCGGGCTGACTTCCGTGTCGTATGAGTTTGTCGGCGCCAGCACAGAGCCGGCGGACAACCTGGCGGTCAGCCCGCTTGCGCCGGGCCATGAGATTTTCGGCAAGTTCGGCCTGGACCTGCGCCGCTATAACAGCCTGCAAGGGCCGCGCAAAGTCGGCAACTTTAACCAGCCGAAGCGGGTGCTGGCGACCCGAATTTTGATTGGAACTACGGCCCGTAATGTGCCGTTCTTTGAACAATACTTCTTGGGCGGCGCGGACTCCCTGCGCGGCTACGACCAGGACCGGTTCTGGGGCAGCAACCTGGCTTTGTTCCAGGCCGAGCTTCGGGTCCCGGTCGGTAAGGACAACAACTTCCAGGGTGTGCTACTGTTTGACAGCGGCGATGCGTGGAACACGATTTACCAGGTGTCCGGCTTGTCGCAGGACACGGCGTTTAAGCTGAGATACGATTACGGCGTCGGCATTCGCTTGGTGACGCCGATTGGTCCGATCCGCCTGGATTACGCCATTCCAAACGGCGGCGGCAGCGGGCGAACCCAGTTCAGCATCGGGCAGTCGTTCTAGAATATATGACATTTAGAATGTATCTCAAAGCGCCCCCCAGCCCCCAATAATGGGGGAGCAAGACCAGAAATAACCTATCTGGTTCCCCCATTATTGGGGGATAGGGGGCCTTCTTCGGGTTCTAGAACACATGACATTTACTCTCTACAAACCATCACAGAAGGCATTTATGACACTCACTCGGACAATAAATTATCGGACATTGAACACGCGAACAATAAATTCGGTGGCTTTTGGGGCTGCCGCACTTGCCCTCCTTTCCCTTTCGACGGCCCGGCCTGTTGCCGCTGCGCCCGTCGCCGCCGGCCAGGCCGTCTTCGGCAGCGTGGACATCAACCGGCTTCAAACGCAGTCCACCCGGAAAACGAAATATGACACCGATTTGCGGGCGCTGGCGGATCGCCTCGATTCGACGTTTAAGCTGCAAGCCCAAAGCCTGATGCTGTCAGCAGCTGACCAGAACGAATTGGGAACACTGCTGAATACGCCGCGCCCGACCGACGCCCAGCGGGCGCAGATCACGGCGCTGCAAACTAAAGCCGCCGCAAACGCGCAGCAGCTTACGGAATTGCAGCAAAAGAAAGACCCGACACCGGCGGATACCGCCCAGCTTGGGGTGCTGACCGACCTTGCCACCAACGGCCAGAAGACCGTTCAGGACGTCGGCGCAGGCTATCAAACCCAGCTTAAAAAACTTAGCGACGATGATAACCTCGCCTTTACGCAGGTTGTCAAAGATGCCATCGCCGCCGCCGCGCGGGAGCACGGGCTGACAATGGTGTTCACTTCGGACGTTGCCGTTTACACGACCAATGACATTACGGACGACGTTATCAAGCGCCTCAATAAATAGGTTTGCTCTTGTAGCGGCTGCTGCGCTTTGCGGTGCGGGCTGCGCGGCGCACCATCAGGCCGCTGCGCCGCGCACCGTCTATGGATACGCAGATTTGCCAATGCTGGTGCGCCATCAGCCGGGCTGGGCCGGGCTGGGCCAGTATGACGCCGCGCTGGCCCGGCTTGATACCGCCGCCAAGCTGCCGCCGTTCGGGCAGGCAGATCCGAAGATGGCGATCCTGCCGGCCCTGCCGCTCGGGACTGCTGGGAATAATGCGCTGGAAGGACAAGATGCAGGCGAGATCGCCCGGCATCTGAGCGCCGTGCAGGCCGGGCTGCTTCTCGGCCTGGCCGGCCGGCGCAAGAACGCGCGGGACGACCAGATTAACCGGCAGCAGGATTTGTGGAAGCGCGACGCCCGGAAATTGTTTCCGGTTCCAACGCGGACGGCGGAAATTTCGGAAGATTTAACGCTTCAATTGCTGCAAGCAAATGTCGCGGCCCTGACTCAGACGCTGGACCACTGGGATAATTCCAAGCCGCCTGCGCCGAAGCTGGCCCGGCTGAAGGAGAAAGTGGAGAGCGACCGGGACCGTTTGAACGCTCTGATTGCATCCCGCATTCGGGCCAGAGAAACGGCGCGGGCGGCCCGGCTTGCCGCGATCCGGCGTCAGCGGGCGGCGCGTCTTGGATATGTGCAGGCGCAGGGCGACGCGCTGGCGGGGCATCTGGAAGCCGAAGATGCGCGGGTGCTGGCCGGCCAGCAGCGGCGATTGTCGGCGCAGCGTTTGGCTCTGCTGGGGGCGCTGGCCCAGCCTGATTCGGTGTCGGTCCCGGCGTCTGGCCCAGCAGGAACGCTTAAGCTGCCGAGCGGACCGGGCGCAGCCCCGCCGTCGCTGTCGGCGGCAAGCCTGGGAGCGGCGCGGGACCGGCTGCTGGCCCAGCGGCAGCGCTGGGTGCAGTACCTTGACGACGACACGCGGGCGTCGGCGCTGGACGCCGCCGCGCGGCAGCATTGGAACATCACGTTCGGCCCGCCGCGCCCCGGCGACCGGGACATGACGGCGGATCTGGAGCGGGTCTTGGCGAATGGATGATAGGCTGGGCTGAAGGGAACACCATGCAAACAACTGTGGGACAACTGGCCGCGCTGATTGAAGGGTCTGTGGAAGGGGATGGAACCATCGCCATTCGCGGCATTTCCAGCATTGAAGACGCGCAGGATGGGGACATCACGTTTGCGGAAACCGACAAGCTGCTGTCAAGCGCCGGGCGCTCCCGCGCGTCGGCGGTCATCGCCCCGGCCAACAGTCCAAAGCTCGAAGGCGCCCTTGCCAATAAGCCGCTGATCCGCGTTAAGAACCCGCGCTTTGCGTTCGCGCAGGCACTCCGCATTTTTGCGCCGGAGCCGAAAGCGTATCAGGGTATCCATCCGACAGCCGTGATCGGCGCAGGGGCGTCTTTCGGCTTGAACGCTTCCGTTCATGCGCTTGCCGTCCTCGGCGACAATGTGACGCTCGGCCGGAACTCGGTGATTTATCCGTTTGTGTACCTCGGCGACAATGTCACTGTCGGCGACAACTGCGTCGTGTACCCCCATGCGGTTCTGCATGATAACACGGAAATCGGCAATGCCGTGGTCATTCACAGCGGCAGCGTGCTTGGCACGGACGGCTTTGGGTATATGTTTATCGAAAACCGGCACTACAAGATCCCGCAGATTGGCCGGGTGATTGTGGAAGACGATGTGGAAATCGGCGCGAATGTCACGATTGACCGGGCGCGGACCGGCTCGACGCGCATCGGGGCCGGAACAAAAATAGATAATCTGGTGCATATCGGCCACAATGTCACGGTCGGCAAGAACTGCGTCATTGTCGCCCAAGTCGGTGTCTCCGGCAGCGTAGACATCGGCAACGGCGTGATTTTGGCGGGCCAAGTTGGCGTCAAAGACCATGTGACCATCGGCGACGGCTCCATTGTCGCGGCAAAGTCGGCGGTCATCGGCGACTTGGAGGCGCATTCGTTTGTGTCCGGCATGTATGGCCGCCCGCACGGCAACGAAATGCGGGCGCAGGTGCTGTACGGCAAGCTGCCGGAAATGCACAAGCAGATCAGAGATTTGGAAGCGCGGCTGGCGGCATTGGAAACGAACAAGCCAGAGGCGGCTGAGTGATCGGTCTGGCGCGTCAAACCCTTGCCGCTCCGAGCGCGGTCTTTTCCGGCGTCGGCCTGCACTCAGGGGCCGGCGCTTCTGTTCGTCTGCTGCCCGCGCCGGCAGGGACCGGCCTCGTTTTCCGCCGCTCAGACGGGCAGGAAATCCCGGCGCTGGCGGCGAATGTGGAGGATACGTCCCGCTGTACGCGCCTGAAGATCGGCGACTTTGAAGTCCAGACGGTGGAGCATGTGCTGTCCGCGCTGGCAGGGCTAGGCATAGATGACGCGGTCATTGAAATAGACGGGCCGGAAGTCCCGGCGGCGGACGGCAGTGCCGCGCCGTTTGTAGAACTTATTTTGGCTGCGGGAACCCAAACTCGATCGGAACAAGTGCAGCCGCTGCGCCTCACGGAGCCGGTGTTTGTTTCGGCAGGCGGCTGCACGGTGGCTGCGCTGCCGTCGGACCATTTTTCGGCGTCGGTCGTGCTGGACTACCCGAAGCATTCGTATCTCGGAACCCAAGCCGCGATTTTTGACGGCCGGACCGGCGACTACGCCGTGCAAATTGCGCCGGCCCGAACATTCGGCTTTTTGTCGGAAATTGACAGATTGCGGGCCAGAGGTCTGGGTCTTGGGGCGTCGTTTGACAACGCATTGGTACTGGGCGAGACGCAGTTTGAGACGCCGCAGCGGTTTCCCAACGAGATGGCCCGGCACAAGCTGCTGGACTTGATTGGGGATTTGGCGCTCACGGGCCGCCCAATTTGCGCCGAAATCGTGGCGATTAAGCCCGGCCATACGCTGAACGTGCGCCTCGCGCGGAGGCTTGGGGAGATTTTAGGAGACAATTTTGCCTGAACTGGATATTGAAGCCATCAAACAAATCCTGCCGCACCGCTACCCTTTTTTGCTGGTAGACCGCATTCTGGCGCTGGAGCCGGGCAAGCGGGCGGTCGGTCTCAAGAACGTCACGGTCAATGAGCCGTTCTTTCAAGGCCACTTCCCGCAACGGGCGATCATGCCGGGAGTGATGATTATTGAGGTCATGGCCCAGGTCGGGGGCGTGATGATTTTGTCGGTGGGAGAGCATCAAGGCAAGCTGGCGTATATCGGCACGGTAGACAATGCCAAGTTCCGCCGCCCGGTGGTCCCTGGCGACACGCTGGAAGTGGAAGTGGAACTGATCCGCCTGCGCGGCAACGCCGGCAAAGTTAAATGCGTCGCGCGGGTCGGCGGCGAGGAAGCCGCCGAAGCGGAAATCATGTTTGCCCTGGTTCTGCCGCTGCCTCCGGTTGATTCGGCGGCGGCACGTTAAATTCTCAGCTTTCACACTCAGCTTTCACACGCGAAAACACTAGTTCTGTATGAAGATCCATCCCACAGCCTCAATTGATCCCAGCGCGACCCTCGGCGACGATGTCGAGATTGGCCCCTATGTCGTCATCGGCGAAGAAGCCGTCATCGGCGACGGCGCCCATTTGCGCCCCCATGCGGTGATTGAGCCGTATGTCACCCTCGGCTCCGGCTGCGACGTGTTTTCCGGCGCGGTGCTTGGCGGCATCCCGCAGGACCGCAAGTTCAAGGGCGAGAAAAGCTTTCTCGTGATCGGCGACAACAACATCATCCGCGAGCATGTGACCATTCACCGGGCGGCGGGCGCAGGCAACGAAACGCGCATCGGCGACAACAACCTTTTGATGGCCTACTGCCATATCGGCCACAACTGCCTGGTCGGCAGCGGCATTACCATGGCGAACAGCACCGGCATTTCCGGGCATTGCGTGGTGGAAGATCGGGTAAACTTCGGCGGCTTTGTCGGCGTCCATCAGTTCGTGCGGATCGGACGGCTGGCGATGATCGGCGGCTACTCCAAAGTCGTGCAGGACATTCCGCCGTTTATGATGGGCGACGGCCGCCCGTGCAAAGTGATTGATCTCAACATTATCGGCCTGCGCCGCTCCGGGGTTTCCTCGCCGGTCCGCGCCGACCTCAAGCAAGCCTACAAGCTGCTGTACCGCTCGCAGATGAACATGTCGCAGGCAGTGGAAGCCATTGAAAACGAAGTGGATTCAAGCCCGGAGCGCGACTACCTGCTGGACTTTATCCGCTCCATCCGGTTCGGCTCCATGGGCCGTGGAATTGACGAATCGCGTCATTAAAAATCGCGTCATTAGGGAGCTTTGACCTGCCTGCATGAACCAGAAGCCGCTGCGGATTATGATGCTGGCCGGAGAACTGTCGGGAGACCGGCAGGGCGCGGCGCTTTTGACGGCCCTTCGCGCCCAAGCGGCCCCGCGCGGCGTGGAAGCCTACGGCATCGGCGGGCAGTTCATGGCAGGCGTCGGGGTCCGGCTGCTGCATAACAGCGAACCCTGGGCCAGCATCGGGATCGCCCAAACGCTGCTGAACATCCCGCGTCTTTTGCAGGTGCAGGCGGACATGAAGCGGCTGGTCAAGTCGGACCCGCCGGATGCGCTGGTGCTGATTGACGCCGGTGGGTTCAACGCCGCGATTGGCCGAGCGGCGAAAGCAAGCGGCGCTTGCCCGGTCTTTTACTACTTTCCGCCGGGGTCGTGGCGTCGCCGGGCGTCCCTAAAGCCGACGCCACCGGGGGGCAGGCGAAACACGAAAAAGCAGAAGCGGCTGACCGACTGGGCGGATCGGGTGGTGACACCGTTTCCCTGGTCGCAGGCTTCCTTGAAGGAGCGCGGCATGGACGCGCATTTCGCGGGCCATCCGCTGCTGGATTTGGTCAAGCCGTCGCTCTCTGACGCTGAGTTCTACGGGCGGTTTGGCCTAGACCCGCATCGCCCGATCGTTGCGCTGCTGCCGGGAAGCCGCCGGGGAGAAATCCGCTACATTCTGCCGCTGCTAGTGGGAGCCGCCGGAGAGATTTCGCACCGCATTCCAGGTGTCCAGTTTGTCGTCGCGCTGGCGTCGCCCGAAGCGCGGGCACAGGCCGAAGCTCTGATCCGGCAGGAACAAAAAACTGGCGGACGCGCAAACCGCCTGCACCTGCTGATGGCGCAGGCTGGAGATAAATTGGCTCAGATCGCCCAGCCGCCCCCGCCGCAGCTTGTGACCAACGAAGGCTTTGTGGTTGCCGCCTCGGAAGCGCCGCCTGAGAAAACAACGCAAAAGCACGCAGCGCTTGCGCCGCTGGTCATCTGCGAAGGGCTGACCTGGGACACGCTTTCGCGCTGTGATCTAGTGCTGACTAAGGCCGGCACGGCGACGCTGGAAGCGATGATCTTAAAGAAGCCGATGGTGATTGTCTACAACGGCCCAAAAACAATGGCCGTGGAGTGGTTCCTGCGAAAGCGCAGCCTGAACATTTCGCATATCGGGATGCCGAAC
>CAXTRL010000067.1:3122-13317 GCA_964246575.1 uncultured Armatimonadales bacterium | reverse complement strand
CCATTATGGTGCTGGAGCTGCGGCCGCCGGAAGGAACAAGCGTATCGAACTTGCGTCCGCTGCTGCCGTCGCTGCTGGATTATGTGCTGAGCTTTCTTTACATCGGCATTTATTGGAACAACCACCATCACCTGCTGTATGCGACCGAGAAAGTGAACGGCACGGTGCTGTGGGCCAACATGCACCTGCTGTTTTGGCTGTCTTTGATTCCACTGGCGACGGAATGGACAGACAAAAACCCGGCGGCTCCCGTTCCCATCGCCGCTTACGGCGTTTTATTGTTTATAACTTCGCTGGCTTACTGGCTGCTTCAGTGGACAATTCTCAAGGCGCACGGCCAGGACTCGCTGCTCGGCGCGGCGCTGGGACGCGACATCAAGGGAAAGCTGTCGCCGGTGTTCTACGCGCTGGCAATCGGCGCGGCGTTTGTGTCTCCCTGGCTTGCGGACGGCTTATTTGCTTTGGTCGCGCTGATGTGGCTGGTTCCCGACCGCCGCATTGAGAAGGCCATTGCTGACATGCCGGGTTCAGATTCCCCCTAGCCCCCAATAATAGGGGAACAAGAAAGAAACAACAGTTGCCGCTGGAAAGGCTGGGAAAATATGAGCGCCTAGATGTCCTCGGACATGGGGCGTCGGGCATTGTTTACCTCGCCAAAGACACGCTGCTCGGCAAGCAGGTCGCGCTGAAGGAAATCAGCGCACAGGGCGATGACCTAGAGCGGTTTTTGGAAGAAGCCCGCGTTCTGGATCGCCTGCGCCATCCCAACATCGTGCAGGTCAACAGCGTGGACGAGATCGGCGGGCGCGTCGTCATCGACATGGAGTATGTCCGGGGCCGCAACTTGCAGGAAGTCTTGCGCGAAACGCCTGTTTTGCCTATTCCTCAAGCCGTGTCGGTCGCCGCCCAAATCTGCGACGGCCTGGGGTATGCCCATTCGCAGCGGACGGTGCATCGGGACATCAAGCCCGCGAACATTCTGCTGACCACGGGCGGCATGGTGAAGCTGGTGGATTTCGGGCTGGCGGAAGTGCTGGGAACCCATTCGTTCGCCGGCGGCGCGGGGACGTATGCGTACATGGCCCCGGAAGACTTTCACCCGGAAGAGCAGTCCGACCGGCAGTCCGACATCTGGGCCGTCGGGGTCATTCTCTACGAAATGCTGACCGGGCGGCGTCCGTTCCAAGTCGCTAAAGCCAAAGACCCGTTCGCTTGGAAAACGGCGATTGAAAGCGATCCTCTTCCGCCGATTTCGCAGCTTCGCCCGGAAGTTCCGCTGGCGCTGGAAGCGATTGCGCTCCGTGCGCTGGCCCGCGACAAGGCAGGGCGTTACCGGGACGCCGGGGACATGGCGGCGGACTTGCGGAAACTATCTTCGTCGGAATCCGGCACCGACCTCGCCAGGCTGCTGGGGAGTGACCGCTCCATGATGGTAGAGGCTTTCATGCCGGAGGATGACCTGGCGACGACGGCGTTTGTGCCAATCGTGCCGATCAGCTTGCCCGGTTTCCCCGGCGGCATGGCTGATATTGACACGTTTCTCGCACTTGCGCCCGATAACTGGGAAGCCGCCACCAATTCTCTGCAAAATGGGACGCTTTCACGCTGGCTGCGAAGCGTCGGTGAAGAGCCGCTGGCGGCAGCGGCGGACGAAGTCGTATCCGAGCCGGGGCATGACGACGGCGACACCCTGCGCGACTTCTTGTACCGGGCCGGACTGGACACCGCCGAAGACGCCCGCTTGGCGTATGCCGACGCGCAGCGCCTGCTGGGAACGGGCCGCCGCGCCGAAGCCGCTGTGCTTTTGATCCGTGCCGCGCATCTGGACCCAAGCCGCCCGGAGTACACGCGCGAGCTGCCTGCTGCGGAGATCGCCGCCGTGCCGCAGGAGGGTGGGGTGACCCTGAGCCGGGAAGCGGTAGACTTCGGCACGCTGCGGCAGGGCCAGAGCCGGCGGGCAAAAATAATGTTGCAAGCCCCAGACGGCGGCAGGCTGGAAGGCCGGGTCAGCGCCGCGCCGGGCTGGGTGCGGGTCGAGCCGCCTGCGTTCTCAGCCAAGCGGCGTCAGGCGCTGCTGCTGACAACCGAAACGCAGACGGTTTGGTCCCTTCCGGCCATCTACCAGGACGCCGTGACATTGGAAACATCGGGCGGACGCCGGGAAATCGCCGTGTCTGTCCGTATTTTGCCGGCGCGGCTTGGCTGGACGAAAATTGCGTTTTGGTACGGCCCGCTGCTTCTTTGCGCGAGTGGGCCGGTGGCGGCAAGCCTTGTAGGCCGGGTGACGCAGCCGCCGGTGCATGGCATCCAGCAGCCGGGGTTTGCCGCCGGAAGTTTGCTGTTTGTGTCGGCGTTTCTGCTGTCGCTGGCCGCCGACGCGGCTTGGCTGCCGCGCTTTCTGCCGCTTGGCCTTGCGGGTTTAATCGGCTGGCGTCTCAGCCTGATGCTCGGCTACGGCAGCGCCCGGACCCATCTGCTGCTGGTGCAGACGGTCACGCCGATTTTGGTCCTATTGGTTCTGCAAACCTGTGCGTTTCTGCTGGATGCTTCCGGCTGGGGCAACTGGAAGCTGTGGCGCTGGATTGTCGCCGCCGTCGGCCTCCTAACCGCCTACGGCCTGCTGCATTCGGGGTAGGAGCATTCGGGGTAGAATACGGCTATGGACCACACACCCACAAACTTTGAAGTCGCGGACGTGTTTGAGCAGATCGCGCAGATTTTAGAAGGGCGCGGCGAGAACCCGTTCAAGATACGCGCTTACCGCAATGCCGTCCGCACTTTGGAAAACTTGACGGAGCCGGTGTCGGCCGTTCATGGCCGAGGCGAACTGAAAAAGATCAGTGGCTTCGGCGATGCCATCGTTGGTAAAACGCAGGAAATACTTGCGACCGGCACCTGCGAGCTGTACGAGCGGCTCAAAGCCGAGGAAGCGGCCAAAGACGCGACGCCAGTCCATACGGAAGCAGATGCGCCGCCGGAAGTCCCGGCAGAAGAAGGCGAGGACATTGAGTCGCCGTGGTAGCAGAAAGTCTCACAAAGCCGCTGCCGGCCGAATTCTACTTACAGGACACGCGGGACGCCGCCCGAAAGCTGCTCGGTCAGCTTCTCGTTCGCACCCTTCCGACCGGCCAAGTGCTGTCGGGCGTGATTGTGGAAACGGAAGCGTATTTGACCGATGACCCGGCCTGCCATGCCTACCGGGGGCAGACCCCGCGCAACGCTGCCATGTTCGGCCCACCCGGCCATGCCTACGTTTACTTCACCTACGGCCTGCACATGATGCTGAACCTGGTCTGCGCCCCCGAAGGGACCGCCGAAGCGGTGCTGGTCCGGGCGCTGGAACCCGTGGACGGCATGGATGCCATGCGGTTAAATCGAGGCAATCTGCTGGAAACGCGGCAGCTCACGAACGGCCCCGGCAAGCTGGCCCAGGCGCTGGCGTTGACCCGGCTGGCGCACAACAATTTGGACATCACCCATTTGGGCAGCGAGCTGTACGTTCTGCCGCAGGAAGTCCCGGCATTTGAGACCGTTGCCGCCACCCGCATCGGCATCTCGCAGGGCGTAGACCTCCCCTGGCGTTATTACATTCGCGGCAATGCGTATGTGTCCCGCAAATAGCCTTATGCCGCCACTTACACCCATTTTGCTCGGCGCGGTTCTTGCGGCAGTTGTCGCGGCGGCGGCGTTCCGCGCTCATGCACTGACGCGCAGCGGGGCATGGGCGGCTTGGGGCGTGGGAAGCGTGGTGTTCGGCGTCGGCGGCTGGGCGGCGGCGGGAGCGCTGCTGACGTTCTTTTGTTCGTCCACAGCGCTCAGCCGGTGGCGCAAGAAACGCAAAGACGCGCTGGGCTACGAGAAAGGCGGGCGGCGGGACGCGGGGCAGGTGCTGGCGAACGGCGGCGTCGCCGCCGCCTGCCTTCTGCTGACGCTTGGCGGGGTCAGGCACGGTCCCTTGCTGTTCCTCGCCGCGCTTGCCGCCGCGAATGCTGACACTTGGGCCACGGAAATTGGGTCGGCGCTGGGCAGGCAGCCGTGGGGCATTCGGACAGGCCGCAAAGTTTCTCCTGGGGAATCCGGAGCGGTCAGCCTGCCGGGAACGGCAGCCGCGCTCGGCGGGGCGGTCCTGCTCGGCATGTTTGCCGGCGGGTGGGCCGCGGGCGTTATCGTGACCGTGTCGGGCCTTAGCGGAGCGCTGCTGGACAGCCTGCTGGGTGCGGCGGTGCAGGCGCAGTGGCGCGATCCGCACGATCCTGCCCGGTGGACGGAGCGGCCTCAGCCGTATCCGCCGGAGCGCGGCTGGCGGTGGATGGGGAACGACTGGGTGAATGTTTGCTGCACGCTGGCGGCGGCGGGTCTTGCGGCAAGCGTACTGCACTAGAAAAAATAAATTTCCAGACTGCCGCTTGCTTCCCAAAAAATACGAATTCTATGTTACAATGTCTTTGCAGGCTGGTAACAATTGAACTACCCTCCGACAGCCTGAAGTTGTTTTTCAAGGAGTGACCCCGCCATGGAACTGCCCACCGGAGACGCCTCCGCCGCGCGTCGCTATGTGTCCGCCGAACAAATTGAAGATGTCGTGCGTCAGCTCAAAGATGTCGTGTCGGTGCGGGCCGTTCTTGGCTCCTCCGGCCGGGTGGATGAGCTGCATGTGCTGGTAAACCCCAAGCGAGCGCCCAAGCAGGTCGCCCGCGACATTGAGTCGGCAATCCGCGCCCACCTTGACTTCGTCTTAGACTACAAAAAAATCAGTATTGCTCAGATCCAGGGCCGTGCGCCGCTGGGCGGCGGCAGCCCGGCAGCCCCCCGCCTCAGCTTTTCCGATGTTGCGCTGGCCGTGACCGGCAGCCGGGCGGAAGCGACCGTGCATCTGCGCCGCGAGGACGCCATTTATACCGGCAGCGCCACCGGCCATGCATCCGGCTACAATCAGCTCCGCCTCATTGCGACCGCCGCTATCCGCGCCGTGGAAGACGCCGGCGCAGACGACGGAACAATGGTCGTGGAAGACTTGCAGGCAGACATTCCCCTTGCAGGCCGCAAAGCGGTCTTGGTGCTGGTCAGCGCCCTGGGTTCGGCCAAAGGCGAAGAGCTTTTGACCGGCTGCGCCTTGATCCGCCAGGACGCCTGGAAAGCCGTCGTCAGCGCTACCCTTGACGCCGTCAACCGGCGCGTCAGCCAGGCGTTTTTAGAAGAATAGCCATCGCGCTTTCTTCCAGATTTCCCCAATAATTTTACTGTAATTTGCACTTTGACAATGGAATAATAGTTTCGGTTTGGGCTGTGGAACACTTTGAGACCTGAAGGGGTCTTTCCAGCGAAGCCAGCGTGATGCTTGAGAGATCGGCACCGCTGCGTCGACACTAGGTGTCTTCATGAATACCGTCTCCAAGATGATCAAAACCCTATCTACTGCGGTCGCCGGCTGCGGCGTTACGCATTACTGGCCGCCGCAAGAGCTCTGAATCTCGCGGTTGAGAGGGCCAATATGGGTGGGTTTGATACTAACATGACAACTAGGTATGGACATGATGATTTAAATGCTTGCATTTTGCAGCCCTTGTTTTCTCCTGATTTTTCGTAATCGTTTTCACCTCACTGTGTTGGTTTGATACGCCGTCTCTAAAATACCACGTTTTGACTAAGCGCGGCTCGTGCCGACTTTAAGAATTGTTGTGTCTTCCATGCTATTATCTTTAACACCTGCTTATTCGCTGTTTTGCACAGCCGTTCAGCGAGCGCTGCCTGAGACGCCGATACCTTATGCCCGTTTGCGCTTGCTTTTGTCTCGAACAGCATTGGTAATCGCCGGGCTGACTGCGGTTTTTAGTCCTATTCCATTTCATGCCTGGCATGACATTCTCTTGCTGGGTGGCCTGGTTCTTGCAGTTAGCCTGCTGGCGGTGTCCCTGCCAAGCAGCAGCCTGACAACTTACCCCGGCATTCCCATCTTTGTTGCCATGATTGGCTTGTTCGGCGCATCCACGGCAACCCTAGCAACAGTTGTGTGCGTGGTGGCGAATGGCTTCGTTTCCATACCAACCAGCTATCGCTTCCGGGTGAAGCAGTATGTGACCAATGTCTCCATTCAAGTCATTACCTTCGGGGTGAGCGCTCTCCTATATACGGTTTTGGCGCACTTTTGCTTTCCGAAAAACGGAGTAACAATCGGCGCGGTTCCCGGCTGGGGGGCCTGCTTTGTGCTTTGTTTTTGCTCTTTCGTGGCATTTATAGTCAACGCGTTGCTGACGACAACTTTTGTTAGCAGCATCGCGAACCAACGCTGGGACATTGTATGGCATAATAATTACCGCTGGCAGCTCCCAAGCGCGGTGATGATGTCGCCGTTCGGACTGCTTACGGCGATCTTGTATGGAGAACATAGGTGGCTAGGGATTGCGTTCGTTGTCGTGCCAATGTTCGCCATGCGGATGGCAGTCCAGACGTATGAGCGGCGAATGAAGGCATACCGGCAGGGGGTGGATCTGCTGGGGCGGATTATGCAGGAAGCGCACCCGTACACACATGGGCATCTGCACCGGGTCGCACGCTGGGCAAGGCAGATTGCCGAAGAAATGCGGCTGCCGGCGGCGTCCATGCAGCATATTGAGGACGCGGCGATCCTGCACGATATCGGCAAGGTAGCGGTGGATGATCGGGTGCTGAACAAGGTCGGCAAGCTCACCGACGAGGACTGGAGCATGATCCGCCGACATCCCGTGACTGGGGCGGAGCTTGTCATCCGCATGAGCGTCATGGGAAAAGTCGGCCACTGGATTCGCCATCACCATGAGCGTCCCGACGGCAAAGGCTACCCGGACGGCCTGGGGGTAGACGACATTCCTGTGGAGTCGGCCATTATCTCTGCGGTGGATGCGTTTGATGCGATGGTCGGCGGTCCGGCCAAAGAAGATCAGCGCCCTTACCGGCAGCCGATGACCCAGGACGCGGCCATTGCCGAGCTGCGTCGTCATGCCGGCACTCAGTTTCATGCGGAAGTAGTAGAAATATTCGTTTCCATCTTGGAGCGTGAGCGGAAGATGGAAGCTCGCGGCGAAGCGGTCGGCAAGAAGCCTGCCGTTGCCGATGACTCCCTGTGGTCCGGCCCGATCAGCGCGTCTGCCGTTTATTCCACTTAGCGTATTTCCCCTGAGCGTATTTCACTTAGCTTTTGCCAATTATGAACTTTACCGTCAACATGATCGCCGGCTCCGTGTTTAGCTTGTCGCTGGCGGCAATTATTTTCTACTTGCCCTGGACTGTCCGGCGCTCGTACCGGCAGACATTTATTGCGCTGGCGCGGGCGGTGGAGGCCCGTGAACCGCACCTGCTGGGCCATGCCGAGCAGACCGCTCGGTATGTAGTTTGGATGGCTCGCCTGCGGGGAATGAGCCTGCTTGCGACCCGGCGGCTGGAATACGCCGCGTTGCTGCACGGCATCGGCAAAGTCAGCATCCCTTATGAGCTTTTAAACAGCCCGGCCTGCCTGATGCGCCCGATAGACCGCTTTGTGCTGCGTGATTATGTCCGGGTCGGCGCGGCCATTCTGGACGTCATTCCCATTCTTAAGCCCGCGTCCGACGCGGTCCGGTTTCACCATGAGTATCTGGACGGCAGCGGCTACCCGTTTGGCTTTTCCGGCCGGTCTATTCCGATTGAAGCGCAAATGCTGTGCATCGCCAGTGAATATGTTTCCATGACCGCGCCGCGCCTTTACCGGGCTTCTTTGTTTAAATCTCCAGCGCAGGCAAGCCGCGAGCTGCGGAGCCAAATTGGCCGCCGCTATTCGCTGTATGTCGTGGCGCTCTTTTTCTGCGCAAAAGCCAGCCAGGACGCCCAAATTGCATTGACGGCGCTTGTGCATCGCCTCCAAACCCAATTTCCCCCGGCTCCTTTGCCCCGGCGCGTTCTGTAAGCTCTCTTTTCACAAACAAGTTTACAAGCGAAAAAAGCGCGAACGGCATTGCCGTTCGCGCTTTTTTCGCTTGCTTGATCCTGCTTGGCTACTTGCGTCCGAGAAGCCGCCCCAGCAGGCCGCCCGGTTTTTCCGTTTCTTCCGCGGCTCCAGCCCCCGGCTGGATTGTTTTCTGTCCACCGCTTCCATTTCTGATCAGCGGCGCTTGCGGCGGCATGGTCCGTGTGGACTGGCTCGGCGGAGCGACCCGGTTGAGCTTGGCTTGGATCAAGCTGCTGGGCGCAATTTGCAGCGCTTGGCGGTACTGGACCGCCGCTTCTTCCTGCCGGCCCATCAGCACCAGCGAATCTCCAAGGATTTCAAGCGCCCGGACATGGCGTGGGTCTGCTTCGAGAATCCGCACGCAGAAGGCGCGGGCCTCGACCGGCTTGCCGGCCATGATCGCGTTTTCAGCCCGGTTCAGCATTTCCGTAAATGCTGGGGTTCGTGCCGCCGCTGCCGGCTGGCTGGGAGCTGGCTGCGCCGCCGCTTTCGGCGCGGGAGTGGCAGGCTTTGGCGCAGACGGGCGCGATGCCGCATTTTGAGCCGCCGGCGCTTTTGCGGGTTCCGACGGCCCGCTTGGCGCCGTCAAATTTTGCAGTGTGCCGTTGTACTGGGCACGCCGCTCCGGGTTGCTGAGAGTGTTGTAAGCTTGGTTGATTTGGGTGAACGTCAACTGACCCAAGTTTTTGTCCTGCGCGACGTCCGGGTGAAACTTCCGCGCCAGCTCGCGGTATTTCTTTTTGATTTGGTCCGTAGTCGCTCCGGGCGGAAGGCCCAGAACTTCATAATAATTGCGCTGTAAGCTCATCCTGTATGCTCCGAAAAAATAAAGATAATGCCCAATCCGGCTGCGAGTTCTTGCCTCCTTTCGTGATCGCCGCGCAGAGTAAGAATAAAAAATGCTGCGCGTGTCATCGGAAATTCGTAACGAAAATTGTAAGACCTGCGTGCCAAAAACTACGGGCCATCTGGATTCGCCATGTCTTGCATTTTGTTCCAGTAGCCGGTGTAGAACTGAATTAAAATCATCAAAACCCGGATGCCGGCAAGCATCATCGCTACTGTCCGCAGCGTCACGCAAACCTGATGCAGCCGGACAATCGCTTCCTGCTCATAGTATTCCGCGACTTTGTCCATCGTCATGTCCAGGCCGCCGGTTTGCTCGCCGGTTTGAAGCATGGACACCACCATCGCCGGGAAAACGCGGGTCGCGGCCAGTGACTCGGCGATGCCCCGCCCGCCCATAATGGATGGGATGGCTGAAGTCATCCGGCGTGACAAAAACTCGTTGCCGGTCGCCGCCGCCGAAAACCGGATGGCTTCCGGGATGCCGACGCCCGACGCATACAGCGAAGCCAGCGCACGGGCGAACCGGGCGACGGCAATCATCCGTACCGCGCCGCCGATGCCCGGCAGCGAGTAAATAATTGCATCAAACACAAACTTAAACTGCGACAGCAGCTTGCCGACCACATAAAGCGCCACCAGGACCAACCCCGTGTCCAGCAGCGGATACACCGCCGTCACCAAGTAGCCGTGCAGGTCATGGCTGACGACCACCATCACCAGCGGCGGCAGCAAAAATGAGAGCATCAGAGTCGCAATTGGCTCAAACATCTCTTTTTTGATGCTGTTGCGAAGCGTATACTCCTGCTCCAAAGCCGAAGACAGCCGGCCCATCATTGTGTCCAGCCGCCCGCTAACTTCTCCCGCCGAGATCATGGCCCGCTGAAACTCCGTGAAAATCCAGGGCACTTCACTCATTGCCGCCGTCAGCATCTCGCCTTCCTGTACGCAGGCCGTGATGCGCTTCAGATGACGCTTCAGGACGCCGTTAGTAGACTGCTGGGTCAGCGAAGTCAAGCACTGGTAGACCGGAACGCCCGCGCCGAGCATCGCCGCGAACTGCCGGTACATCAGCGCCATGTCGCGCAGGCTGACCCCAGAAAAGAACGGGAACACCAGATGCGCCAGCAGCCATACGAACGGCGACATCTTTTTGCGGGGCAGCATCCCCGCTGTCCCGTTCAGCGCCGAACGGTGATCCCGAAAAGCGCCGGCTTGACCCGAAGAGGAAGGAGAAGAAACAGCCGCGCCGCCCTGCTGCGGGGCCAGCCGCATAGGAAAGTAGCCCATGTCGCGGATTTCCTGGGCAGCCTGGCGCTCGCTTTCGGCGTCCAGCGCCCCAGTGATGGTGCGTCCCGCTTGGTCTTTGGCTTGGTACGAATACAGCAT
>CAXTRL010000067.1:0-3022 GCA_964246575.1 uncultured Armatimonadales bacterium | reverse complement strand
ATTTCCGCCAGCGGCACCAGCACAAACGCCCGCTCGTGCAGGCGCGGGTGGGGGACAGTCAAAAACGGCAGCGCGATCTGCGCGTCTCCATACAGCAGCAAATCTAAATCTATAACGCGCGGACCCCACCGAAAGGTTCGCACTCGCCCCAACTGATTTTCAAGGTGCAGAAAAACGTCCAGCAGGTCAGCCGCCGGCAGCGACGTTTCCAGCGCTGCCGCCGCGTTCAGAAACTCCGGCTGCTCCGTCACGCCGACCGGAGCCGTCGCATAAAGTGACGAAACGTGTGTCACTTGGATTGCCGGCAAAGCCGCCAGCCCACTCAGGGCAGCTTGGATATTTGCTTCCCGATTTCCAAGATTTGACCCCAGCCCGACATAAGCCGTTTGGGTATTTATATGATTATTATCTATCTTCTTTATACCGCATTCCGCAAGTTTCTTGTACCACTCATTACCCAGACCAAAAATATACTTTGCGGCATGTGTCGCAACGCTTTCAACTGATACGGCTTTCGTATTCGCGCCGGAACTCATCATGGACAATCCGCAGCACTTTTTCGCGGTCGTCCATGTCCTCAAACTGAGACGCCCTTTTGCGAGGGTCATGCTTGCTGATGACATACACCTTCATGTTGATAAGATACTGGTGGTTCGGTGTAATGTCGTTATAATGTATCTGGGATCGTGATCCCCCAGCCGCTGATGACAGAATACTGAGTTGTGATTGCCGTTAGCAGATCCTGAGCCGTGTTGTAGTATTTTTTGCTGTCTGCTTCTGCAAAATGAGTCGAAGGCTTGTTTAGCCGGAACGTGCCTTGTTGACCTGATGTACCAGACTGATATGTAAGAAATGGGTATTCAGGGTTTTGCTGCGAGTTGAGATCGTAAGAGCCGCCAGGTTTTGCCGGGGCCAGCTTCTCCATCTCTTTAACATCCCATACTAAAGTGGCGCTGTAGATGGTAATGGCAGTGATGTGGTGTCGGAAAAACGGCTTCTGCTCTATGGCACTGAGAGGAGTATGCGTCCCGAATATTCCATCCCACCAACCCATTGCTCCATCGAGAATGATAATAGCCTGTACCCCAAACTCTGCGGCTTTCAGGGCCGAAGCGATAGCAGCAGGATGGCGCCCTGCTTGATGAAGTACGGCGGCATCTTCCAAGTGTCGTATGCTTTCCTCGAAGAAGAAGCGGGCCAGAGCCTCGCCAGTGGGAAACTCAGGATGAGGCAACGGGATATTCATTAGGGCTTCCTTGAACTTCCGGTGGCTAAGAAGTCCAGTGGATTATCGCTGGAACCATTGTTTGTTCTTCCAGCAAGAATGTCCCGTGCATAGCCGGGTGGGTTTTCGTAAATGACATCATAACCCTCCCGCACACGGTCCAGTAAACGACTCTGTGGAGACCATTTTGAACCTTTAGGATGCTCAAACTCTTCCGGCGTTACCAGACACAGGCGCAGTTCGCCACGCAACGGCAGCTCGGCGGAGCTGGCAAAGACGACGAACGGCTGCCCCTGCCAGCCTTCTACTACCTCCAAAACGTCAATGTCAAAGGTTCCGCCGCGTGTAAGAATGTCCCCAAATGCCACCATTGCACGTAGTTGGCCTTCGTGCGTTCTCAGGTGGGCGTGCATCAGCTCACCGATAGCCTTGTATTCCTCGTAGGGAATGCGCCGGTAAGTGTCCTCATCAAAGTTTGGCATCTCTTTTCCTTTTAGGGTACGAAATAAAATTGTTAATCACTTCCAAGTTTCAGGACGCTCATGAAGGCTTCTTGGGGGATTTCGACGCTGCCGATGCTTTTCATGCGCTTTTTACCTTCTTTTTGCTTTTCCAACAGCTTGCGCTTGCGGCTGATGTCCCACCGTAGCTTGTCAGTACCAATCCAAATTGCGTCCTATCAATAGTTCCGACATCTCTGCGTGATGCGTGTTCTTCATGGAGATAGCTTTGACTGCAAAGCCATGTTTCCGCGCCAATGCGACTACTCCTTCGGTATTGTCATAAGTCATCAAGAAGTTACCCGTCAATGTGCCTGCAACCGAAAATAGCTCCTCATGGTCAAGCTCGTTGTGCGTATAAAGCCGCGACCCTGCTTTTTTGCCTGCGGCTGTATAAGGGGGATCAATGAAAAACACGGCATCGGGACGGTGAGCATTAGTGCGAAGCACTTGCAGCCCGTCGCTTTGAACGATCTTTATTTTGTCTTTTACAGTCTGGATGTCCAGAATGCGCTTTTTGAGCGTCGCCGGATACCAGCGAGATGCCAGCCCTTTGCCGTTCTCCCCATACTTCAATACGCCGCTTCCGGGGGCAAGTATCCCACCGTGGTTGACTCGGTTTCGCAGGATTGTCTTAAACGCCCGGTCGCGTGTTTCCACTGGCTCCCAAGCGAGTTCCGCTTTGACAGCTTCCGGCGTCAGTGAAAAGTTGACAATTTTTTCTGCCAGCCATTCACCCTGCCCGTTCAAAACAGTTTGCCAGACAGCGGCGACTTCGGCATCTAATTCCACCATCAAAACTTTTTGCGTGAGAGCCTCAAAGGCTGCTGTGAGGCTGACGATGCCGCCGCCTGCAAAGGGTTCTATCAGTTCACACGGCTTCTGCGGCAGGCTGCCGATCCACTTGCGGATGCTCGGTACCAGCCATGTTTTTCCGCCAGGGTAACGGAAGGGGCTGCGCTGCGGTACCGAGGCGACATTCACAATTGCCTCTCGCTGAGAGTCATCAAAAAGCGAGTATTGAACTGCCGGTTCTTGAAGCAGGCTAGAACTCTGGGTTCGGCGTGATGGCGTCGGGAGCGGTGGCATTATTCAACCTTTTGTCAAGCTGCGTTTGCAGTTGTCCCAGGAACAGTGCTTCTTCACCCGCTTCAGAGCGGGTCATCTTGACCAATGCAACTTCAAACTTTGTGTACACTGTCTTGTGCAGAGTCAGCACGTAGCGGTTTTGTACTGGGTCCAAAACTAAGTCATAGACAAACAAGGCTAAATCAGCCTCAGCCGGGTCTACTTCGTC
>CAXTRL010000066.1:12321-13524 GCA_964246575.1 uncultured Armatimonadales bacterium | reverse complement strand
TGCACATTTCCGGTTCGCCCCTATCCCGCTCTGTTCTGCCCGCCGACGATGAAGCTAAGCCGTCGCTTCCCGGCATTTCGCTGCGAGCCGCGCCGTTCGCCCGCAGCCCGCGAGCCGTCTTGTACCGGGGCTGGGATCGGTCCCGCCGCCGCAGGGTGCTGGTCAAAGTGCCACGAGCTGCGGATGACCCTGTCGCTGTCGGCAGGTTCGGGCGTGAGGGGGCGGTTCTGCTGCGCCTACGCCACCCGAGCATTGTCAAACTATATGCGTTCCATCCCAGCGGACCGGCGAAGGATGATACGACAAGAAACGATCCGGCGGCACTGGTCATGGAATACGTTCCCGGCACGACTTTGGAAGCGCGGGTCACTGCAAACGGGTGGCTGCCGCCGGCGCGGGCGGTTCAGATTGTGGAAGAAATTGCCGCCGCCCTGGACTGCGTTCATGCGCTTGGGGTGGTGCACCGGGACATCAAGCCGTCCAACATTATCCTGCCCTGGCGCGGCCCGGCCAAGCTGACGGACTTCGGCGTCGCCCGCACCGACGACGACCTGCCGCTGACGGTCATGGGGGACATTCTCGGCACGATTGAGTACGCCAGTCCGGAGCAGGTGCATGGCAACGAGGCGGTCGGTGACCGGAGCGACGTGTATTCCCTGGCGGCCGTTGCTTACTTTGCTTTGACTGCGACGCCGCCGTTCCGCGCCGCCGACGCCAGCACCCAATCTCAGCTTTCGGTCATGCACCGCCAAGTTTTTTCCCAGCCGCCGCCTCTGCGCTTCCACCGAAGCGACCTTGCTCCCGCCATTGAAGACGCTGTCCTGCGCGGCCTGGCAAAAGCGCCGGAAGCGCGTTATGCGACCGCAGGCCAATTTGCCGCTGTGCTTCGCGCCGCCCTTGCCGCTTCGGAAGGCGGGCCGCAACAGAAGGCGAAAGAAGCGTCCGCCCGCCGCACGGGGATCATGGCAGGCGCGGCAGCCGGGGCTGTTCTGCTGGCCGGGCTTGGGTGCTGGATGGCGATTAAGCCCAAGCCGCCGGTCACGGGTCTGACCGTCGCGGCACTGCCGAAAAACAGCACTTATGCCGCCGGGCCGAAGCAGGTGGCGTCTGCCGCAGTTGGCGGCGTCCCAAAACAACTCCCCGTGGAGCATGTACTCGCAAAAACTTCCCTAGTCAAAGCCGCGCCGATTGCGTCGGTCAAGC
>CAXTRL010000066.1:0-12221 GCA_964246575.1 uncultured Armatimonadales bacterium | reverse complement strand
CTGCGTCGGTCAAGCCTGCGTCGGTCAAGCCTGCGTCGGTCAAGCCTGCGTCGGTCAAGCCTGCGTCGGTGACAGCACGGCCGCAAGTCGTTCACGCCGCGCACCTTCCGCAGCCGCACATTGGGCCTCCGGTTTTCGTTCAGCCGCCGCAAAAGCCTGTGCGGGTCGCGGCTGTTCCTGTGCATCGCCCGCTATCTTCGGCGAAAGTTAAGACTTTAGCTCGTGTGCCGACTGCCGCAGCCCGCGCGGGCTGGTACACGGTGTCCGGCTGGATTGCACTGCCCAGCCAGCCCGGTCAAAAACCGCAGATTGTCCGCACTTCGCCGGCTTGGGTCCAGGTGGACGGTCATCCGCTGCCGCAGCTTGGGTCGGGGGAGTGGACCATTCTGCCGGCGGGAACGCACCGGGTGACATTCCTGCCGCAGGCAGGTGTAGGAGCCAGGCTGAAAACGTGGACCGTCCGGATTGCGCCGTCAGCCCATCTCAGCCAGCAGGTTTCCTTACCGCCCACGCCCCTGCCGGATATTCCAACGCACCTGCGTAACCCGTGATGCCGTAACTTCCCAATATCGCGTATAATAACGGCAGGGAGATTTTTCCATGTCCGTCACGCTATCCGAGCAGCCCGTCATTTCTCATGCACTCGCGCAGATTACCGCCCGCCTGCGGCTTGTCCGCTGGGTGCGCCATGCCGCGCGGGGCGCACTTGCCGGAACAGTGGTCGCACTGCTGGCCGTCGTTCTGGCCCATTTCGACTGGCTGCCGGACTGCCTGCCGCTGGAAGCGGCTATTCCCATTCCTATCGTTCTGGGCATTCTTGCCGGGACCGTCACGACGTTCCTGCGGCCCATCTCGCAGATGGACGCCGCGCGTCTTGCCGAAGCCCGGCTTGGCCTCAAAGAGCGCCTTTCTTCCGCATTAGAGTTTGAGAAATCCCCGCAGTCCAATGACCCGGAAGCCGCCACCCTGCGCCGGTTGCAGCTTGCCGACGCCGCAAGCCACGCCCAACATCTGAAGCCCGTGGACGCCGTGCCGCTGCGCCTACCCTGGGAAGCCAAAGCGTTCGCCGCCGGCCTAGTGCTGATCGCGCTGGCCTTGATCGTTCCTAATTTGCCGGTGTTCGTGCCGCCGGGCGTGAAGCTGGAGCGGCAGATTGTTCAAAAGACCGGCTCCAAGCTGGAGCAGACCGCAAAAGTTATCCAAAAGCAGGCGGAAGGGCAAAACCTGCCCGGCACGAAGCGCTCTGCCGCGCTGATGCAGCGTTTGGGCCAGCGGCTTGCATCCGGGCATCTGGACAAAAAGCAGGCGATGGTCCAAATGTCCAAGCTGACCCAGCAGATGCGCCAGGAACTGCAAAAAACTGCGTCCGCCAATTCCAGTGCCGGAGCAGGCGGCAAAAGCCTGGCGCAGGCCGGGCAGCAGCTCGCGCAGGCAATGGCCGGCGGTCAGAACGCTTCCGGCAGCAGCGGCAAGCAGGCCGGCGCAGGCCAAAAGAACGGCGGCAGCGGGTCCAAAAGCGGCCAGAAAGCTGGGCAAAATGGCGGGGCCGGGGCAAAAAACGCGGCAGGCGACAAGTT
Organism: uncultured Armatimonadales bacterium; assembly: GCA_964246575.1. Taxonomy (GTDB): domain Bacteria; phylum Armatimonadota; class Armatimonadia; order Armatimonadales; family Capsulimonadaceae; genus JANXMY01. The sequence continues at coordinate 10,644 of CAXTRL010000066.1, read as the reverse complement.
CAGCGGCTTCAATGTCCCGACGGCGGGCAAGTCCAAGTCAAACAGCGGCAGCCCGACTCCTTCGTCCGCGCATCCGACGCCGGAAATGCAACGCGCCGCTCAAGCGATGCAGCAGAACGACAGCCAGGCTTTAAGCCAGCAGCTTCGGCAGATGGCGGACAAAATCCAGTCCGGCAAGATGTCCCCAGGCGAGCAGCAGCAGGCGGCGGCGGACGTTCAAAAGCTCGCCGACGCCCTCAAAAACACGCCGATGACCGAAACGCAGGGGCACGCGCAGGCTGCCGCTGACGCCTTAAAGCGCGGCGACAAGCAGGCCGCCGCGTCGGAAATGCGGAAAGCCGCCGCATCCGCCGAGCGCGAAGCGCAGGAGCAGGCCGACCAGCAGGGCCAGCAGGACGCCGCGCAGGGCATGGAAGACGCCGAAAGCCAGATGGCGGGCGCGAACAGTGCAGGCGACATTTCCAACGACAGCGGCCAGCCCGGTCAAGGCCAGGGCAAAGGGCAGGGGACCGGCAACGGCTTAGGAGATGGTGACGGCGATGGTTTCGGCAACGGTCAGGGCCTTGCCAGCGGCCAGGGCAAGCACGGCCACGGCAAGGGCAAGGGCGGCTCCGGCGGCGGTGAGGGCATCGGCGGCAAGCCCAGCGACACCGGCGAAGGCAGCTCAGCCGTGAAACATCTCGGCAAAGCCGGCGACGCCCTGAACCCCAAAGGCGTCAAGCTTTACTTCGGGAAGCCCCTGAACGCCGGCCCTTCCAAGACCGGCCCAACCCGCAAAGTCGGCGCGAACCCCAACGCCGCGCCCGGCGCGACGGCAAGCCAGGTGCCGTACTACAACTACGTCGCCCCCGCCCAAAAAAGCGCCGAGTCCGCAATGGACAAAGAAGACATCCCGCCCGCCTACCGCTCCGATGTCCGCAAATACTTTAACTCTCTCAACCCATCGTCAGGGAGGTAAACCGATGCGCCAAAGCGGTATCTGCAAGTTCCTAGCGTCCGTCGTTCTTGTCATTGCTTTGGCCTCTCCTGCATTGGCACAGCAAAGCCCCGCCAACTTTGCTAAGGCTATTACCGACGAGTCAACATCGCCTTATTATGTCCTAATCACTGTCATTAACGACACAACAGGAACCCGCCGAACAATTTGCACGCTGGCTCCATTTCTTCTTGGGGCAATCACCTTTCAGTATCACATCTTGCCTGACCGCAACAGCCATAAAGATCAACAAGCGGCTGCTCTCGCTTGGGAACGAAAATTGGAAGCCGTGGCACTCGCAAGCAAAGACCAGGTTTACCATTTTTCTAATCCAAAAGCGTTGAAAAACTTCAGGTAAACTACAGCCAATAGGAACTAGCTCAGGCTCATAGTTTGCTGGCAACATGGAGTACACCGGACATCATTGCCGGTCTAACTCAGGCATCCTCCACAAAATATAAGGACTTCCAGAAAATGCGCTTTAAGCGAGATGCTCTGGCTTATGTTCTGTTGGAGAGGGGGCTTCAGCCACGGCAGGGGGACTTAACAGGTGGAGTGTACTTAGAGCAGTAGCTCTGACGGCCAACATTGAAAGGCTTTTCATGTTCAAGTTCGCAGAAGGCAATGCCGTTGTTCTCACTGGCGATTATCCTAACCTCGGCCTAAGCGCCGGTGCTGTTGGGACCGTGTGGGTGATGTATACGACAACGCCGCCTTGTTATGAAGTGACCTGGAAGGATAAAGACGGACTCGATCTTGACATGACGATGGACGAAGAGGAGCTTGTGGAGCTAGGAAGCGCCTAATAACACCCGGCACTGGAAGTGCCGGTCTACTCTTGAATGAAAGTGTCTTCGACACTGAAGATGAGCCTAACGCCTATGGCATTCAGTCCCGCAGGGACTTTCACCTTCTAGTAGACCGGCACTTCTAGTGCCGGGGCTTTTTAGTCCGGCGCAAGCGCGAGTTTGGCGGCGGATTTGACTTTGGGGGAAGGGTCGCGGGCGGCGAGTTTTTTAAGCAATGCCTGAGAGGCGGGGTCGGGGGGCAGGGCGTCAATGACGGCGAGGCGGACGGCGTCGCGGTCGGACCCGGCGAGGGCGTGCAGGTGGTCGTAGGCTTCGGGCGCTCGCACGGTGGCAAGGGCAAGAACGACGGCTTTGAGGGCGTCGCCGGAGAAAGTCGGGATGGCAGTCGCGAGAAGTGCCGCCGCGCCGGACGACTGGGTGCGGGCAATCATCAGGGCGCTGTACGCGGCGAGGCGGCGGTCGGAATGTTTGAGGTAGGGTTCCAGGACTTCCAGGGCGTGCGGGTCTTCCAAATCCACAAGCGCGGCCATGCATTCTTGCAGGACTTCGGGTTCTTCGTTTTCGGGGTGGACTAATTTCAGCGTCAGCGGCAGGCGGGCTTCGGGTCTGCCGGAAATGGACAGGGCCTGAGCGGCGGCTTTGCGCGGCTCCATCTTGATGGTTGGGTCAATCGGGGCGCGGGCGAAAGCGAAGCCGCTGAGGTCGAACAGCAGCAGGGCGATGTCGCGGACGCAGTCGGGGTCGCCGATCTGGGCCAGGGCGAGGGCGCAGTTGGCCCGCAGGTGGGCGGCGGTGTCAAAGGGAACGCCGCCGACGGCTTCAATCTGCACGATTTTGATGCCGAGGCGGAGCATATCCGACGCCGGGCGGTATTCTAAGCGGCCCAGCGCAAACGCCAAATTGGCCCGGATATGGCAGCCGGGGTCAAGCTTGGGGCCATCGGCGCAAAGTGCGCCGAACTGCTCGGTCATGACGAGGGCGGCGCGGTCGTCGGCCCCGTCGCCGAGGGACTCAGCGGCAAGGGCGGCGACGTATGGGGACTTGTCGGCCAGCGCTTCCAGCAGAAGCGCCTGCCGCTCTGCGGGTTCCAGCCGGGCGATTTGGGTGACCGCGCCGATGCGGTCTTGGGTCTGCCGAGAGCGCAGCTTGGCTTTGATTTGGTCAGCGTCCATAGATATATTTTAGAAACGCGCCATAAAAGCGCGGGAATGAATTCCTACGCTGTGGGCGCAGACACCCAGCGTCCGCCTTCGCGGACGAAGATAAGAATGGAATGTAGGGGCAGGTCTCCGTGCCTGCCCTTGCCGGAGGGCGCAGCAAGCAGCGCCCTTACGGGGTTACTGCTTGGGCAGCTCGGCGGTTTTGGATTGCCAGGCGGCGACAAGGCGGTCTTCGTAGTCGTCGGTGTCGCTGTCTTTGAGCTTGCCGTTTTCTTCCAGCCAGTTCAGCGTTCGGCGCGTGCCTTCGCGAAAATCAATCGTCTGGCCGGGGTAGTCCGTGTCGCGCTTGATTTTGGAGTTGTCGAAAATGGACGGCCATTCCAAGATGTCGCGGGTCGAGCCGGACAAGCTTGGCGCGACTTCGTGCAGTGTGTCGGTCGGGATATGAATAGGCTTGAAGGTGCCGCCGCAGACTTCGGCGACCTGCTCATGGTAGGTGTTCCAGGTAAACCATTCGTCACTGGTGATGTTGTACGCTTCGCCTAAACAGCGCGTGTTGCCCATCGTGCCGATAAAGCCCCGCGCCACGTCGTCCACATGGCAGGAGGCCCAAAGAGAGTTGCCGTCACCTTGCACAATCACGGGCTTTCCCTTGCGGAGGCGGTCCACAAACGTATCGGACGGGCCGACCGAGCGGATAATGCCGCCGCCTTCGCCGTAGGAATGCGACGGGCGCATGATTGTCAGCGGGAAGGCTGCTTCTTCGTAGGCTTGCTGCAATAATAGCTCGCAAACAATTTTGTCTTTGCCGTAATTGCCGATGCTGTGGTACGGCTCGGTTTCAGTGGTGGGAAGCTGACTCACCGGGCCGGAATAAACGCAGACCGTCGAGCAGTGAATGAACTGGCCGCAGCGGCCCCCGAACGCCCGGATGGCCGAAGCGCTGTCGTCAGGCGCGAACGCCACCATGTCCACGACAACGTCGTAGGTCTTATCTGAAAACGCCCCCTCAAACGCCGCATAATCTTTGCGGTCGCCTTGAATGACGTGTGCGCCGTCCGGCAGGCGGTTTTCGGACTTGCCTCGATTAAACAGCGTGACTTCGTGGCCCGCTTCCAAAAGCTGCCGGGCAATGGCCGTAGAAATCAGCCCGGTCCCGCCGATAAACAAAACGTGCATCCCTAAGTTCCTCCGATGCCGCTGTTGTACCCGGTTTTCGCTCAACTGTCCCAGCCGCATTAAGTGTTTCCTAGCCGCGTTCAGTATGGGTTGCCGGCCTGCCGCGCTTCTCGCAGGCGGTGCTGCCAGGCCGCGATCCGCTGAAGGCTGGCTTCCAGGCGCAGCAATGCAGCGCGGCGGCGTGTCCACAAAAACCAGAGCAGCGCCAGGCTGGTCAAGAGGCCCGGCAGCCAAAGCGGGAGGAAGACCAGCAGGTACGCTCCGGCAGTCGCGCCGCGTCCCAGCATCTGCTTCCACAGAGCGCGGGCCAGGCTGAGCGCTGTAGTAAACTTAGCGGCGACAGTGGGTGGCGGCACGGCGGCGGCAGGCAGCGAACCCGGCTCGAACAGCTCCATCCGGACCGTGTTACCCTGCGTGTCCCGCTCGATGTCCGCGCGGCGCTGCGCCAGCAGGCTTTCATCCACGCTGGCCCGGAACAAGCGCTCCTGCACATACAAAAGATCGCCACCGCGCAGGCGGTGTCCGCTTTGCAGGATGCCGGTCAAGCGCACTTCGTGCTGCTGCAAGCGAATGATCCGCCGGGCCAATTCCTCGTATTCGGAGGCATGATCCGTCGTGGCGATGCTTTCCCCAAAAAGCCGCCCCTCATTTTGCGCCGCGCCCAGCAGCGCCGGCAGGCGGCTGGCCGGGAGCCGGAACTCCAGCCAGCCATGCTTTCGGCCTTTGCCGTCGACCAATGTTCGGGCCGCCAGCAGCTCCGCGCCTTGACCTGCCGCCGCGGCAAGCACCTCCTGCCGGGCGGCGTCAAACTCCGCCACTTTGACAACAATGCTGCCGCCGCGCACCGGCATTTCCTGAATTGGGCTTTGCTGAATTGGGCTTTGCTGAATTGGGCTTTGCCGAATTGGGCTTTGCTGGACTGCTGGGACTTGACCCCAGGCAGGAAGCAATCCACCCAGGAAAATCGTCAGCAAAGCAAAAGATTGAAAGGAATGGTTCATCGCGTGCCTCCATTTGACTACTTGTGTAATCTCATTTTAGCATAGACTACTTCGTTAGTCAATAGGTTACGCTTAAATAGCTCCTGTTTTTTTGGAGATCAATTGTCAATGTCCGCGCTGTAGGCAGTATCTTTTTGCGCTTCCAATGCCGCCAAGCGGCCTGTTAAGGCTTGATGAACCCGTTCGTAAGCATCACTGCCGGTCAGCAGGCGGCGGGGCGCGGGGGTTACGTCCACAGAGGCGATCATCGCTTGCGCCACTTTCGCGGCGTTGCCATTGATGGGAAACGAACCTGAAGCGATGGCGCGGCGTGTTTCGCCTGACGGCGTTTGGTCATAGACGGCCATCGGGGGCGGGCTAATCAGTCCTGTGCCGAAATTGGTGCGGGTTGGGCCGGGTTCTACCAGCGTAAACTCAATGCCGAACGGTGCGACTTCCTGCGACACGGCTTCGACAAAGCCTTCAATGCCCCATTTGGTCGCGTGGTACAAGCTGAAGTTCGGGTAAGCGATCTGGCCGCCTTCCGACGACACCTGCAAGATGCGCCCACCGCTTTGCTCCCGCAGGCACGGCAGCGCGGCCCGGATGACTTGAATAGAGCCAATCAGATTCGCGTTGATCTGCTGGATGATTTGCTCGTCCGTGACTTCTTCCCCGGCCCCAAAAAGCGCGTAGCCGACGTTGCTGACCACTACTTCAATGCGGCCCAGGTCTTGGAACGCTTCATTGACGACTCGCCGAACCGCTGCCGTGTCGGAAACGTCCAGCGCCTGCACCCAAAGCTGGTCGCCATGCTGCGCTTTGAGGTCGTCCAGCGCTTCCGGCCTGCGGGCGGTCCCGGCCACGCGGTCGCCGCGCTTTAGTAGCTGCTCCGCCATGATGCGTCCCAGTCCGCTGCTTGCTCCTGTAATGAACCATGTTCTTGTCATATTCTTCATTAAGCTTTTTCCCCTGCTGTTAATTTTTGCCGCCTTCTTTATTATGTCTGGACCGGACCGAAGGCCAGTAACCTAATCCTGGGCAGTTCTTGCCTAATCCGTGAAACTGTCGTCGGCGCAGAGGCGGCAGCAGGGTAAACTCTTGTTATGAACATCTGCGAATTTTCGGAGCGCGAACCGCAGCCATCGGAACTTGCGGCGCTGATTGAAAAGCTGACGGGCGAGGACGGCACACACTCGACAGTGGTTCCGGCGCTGAACTTGTACCGCTCTTCCGTTTCTTTGGAGCCGATCCACGCGGTCTACAAGCCGAGCCTGTGCCTGATCGCGCGGGGCAGCAAACAAGTGATGCTGGGGGAGGACGTCTACTTGTACGATCCAACGCATTTCCTCCTGGTAGCCGTGGATTTGCCGGTGACAAGCCAGGTGGCGGAAGCGACCCCGCAGGAGCCGTACCTGAGCTTGTCACTGGATATTGATCCCCGGCAGATCAGCGCTCTGGTCGCGGAACTGGGCCTGCCGGAAGCGCCCGCGCCGCTGCCTGTGGAGCGCGGCATCGGCGTCGGCTGCGTCGATACGCTGCTGCGCGACGCCCTGGTACGCCTTTTGCGCCTGCTGGACACGCCGCAGCACCTTCCGGTGCTGGCCCCGCTGATCCAGCGCGAGATTTTGTATCTGGTGCTGGCGAGCGATCAGGGGGCCGCCCTGCGGCGGATTGCGTTCGCCGGGAGTGAGATGGACGGCATTGTCAAAGCGCTGCACCGGCTGAAACACTGCTTCGCGGAGCCGCTGCGGGTAGAAGACCTGGCTCGTGAGTCTCATATGAGCGTGTCTGTGTTCCATCAGCATTTCAAGGCAGTGACGGCGATGACGCCCTTGCAGTACCAAAAGCGGCTGCGGCTTCAGGAAGCCCGCCGCTTGATGCTTGGCGACGCCGTAGACGCGGCGACGGCGGGGTTTCAAGTCGAATACGAAAGCCCTTCGCAGTTCAGCCGTGAATATCACCGCTTGTTCGGCGAAGCCCCCCGGCGCGACATCACTCGCCTGCGTGAGGCGGGTTGATCTCCAAAAAATTCCGCACTTACCACTTGATCGGCTGCCGTGAATTGAAGAAGCCACCGGTCGGCCCATCTGCCGGAAGCGTTGCCAGCCAAACGGGTGTATCCGCGCCCTCTTCAGGCGACAACGGAGCCTCCTCGCTTCCCATGTCGGTGCGAACCCAGCCGGGGCAGGCGGCATTAACTTTGATTGAGGTGCTTTTCAATTCTTGCGCGTACAGCACAGTCAGCATGTTGAGGGCCGCTTTGGAAATTGTATAGGACACGGCCCAGCGGCCTGCGTAAGGGGAACTTGGATCGGCACGCTCTGTGATTGAACCAAAGCCGCTGGACATATTGACAACGCGCCCGGATTTGCTTTGACGTAGCAAAGGAAGCAAGGCACGCGTAATGTTGTGGATGCCGATGACGTTCGTTTCCATTGTCTGACGGATTAGTTGTGGGTCAGTTTCACTTGCGTTTGTTGTCCAGTCAGGGTCCAAATTTATTGCTGCGTTGTTGACCAGCACATCAAGTCGCCCAAACTGCTTTTGGACCCACCCCGGCAACGCGGCAACAGAAGCGGCATCAATTGCATCTAGCGGCACAAAGTGAGCATCTAATCCCTCCGCAACTAGTTTAGCTGCGGCTTCAGTTCCGCGAGTTGTGTCACGAGCCGTAATGACTACTACCATGCCTCGTTGCGCGAGCTGGCGGCTGATCTCAAATCCTAGCCCTTTATTCGCACCTGTGACAAGGGCAACCCTTCTCTGCGCCGTCTCGGTTTTCCGCACTGTTTCAGTCATCTTTTGCTCCTCGTTTTTGTCATCTCTGCAAAAAAGCAGTGTCAGCATTTTGTTCTATCGCTTAGAAAATATCAAGTAGACGGTATATTGTGACATAGTATGAAAAACATACCAAAGGAGATAAAAAGGTTGGTACAGAAGGCACCTACCCAAACTTATGGGGGATATCGTGAATGTCCTGTTGAAGTAACGCTTTCTGAAATAGGAGGAAAATGGAAGCTAAGAATACTTTGGCACCTTCTTAAAGGGACAAAGCGGTTTGGCGAATTAAAAAAAGCGATTCCCTGCATCACCCAGCAAATGCTCGCCGTACAGCTTCGGGAGATGGAAGCATGTGGCCTGATTAACCGAACGGCTTATGCGGTCGTGCCACCGAAAGTCGAGTATTGCTTGACAGACTATGGCACTAGCGTAGAGCCAATTTTACGCTTGATGTACAACTGGGGAGCGGATCACCAGACACGGGTACAATCGTGAACGTAGAGTGATACTCAACTTCAAAGAAGAGTCGCGCTCTTTTTTTCAATCTTCCTTGACAATCTACATTTAGGGTGTTATACTAAAAGTCCGCACTAGATATAGGATAAAATCACTTTATGAAGTGCCCGTACTGCGGTCACGATGATGATGCCGTGCTTGACTCGCGTCCGATGCGCGAGGGCGAAGCCATTAAACGACGCCGTGAATGCAAGCACTGCGAACGGCGCTTTACCACGTTTGAGACTATTGAAGAAATGCAGCTTACGGTGGTCAAAAAGCCCGACCGGGACGGCCACCAGCGCCGGGAGCCGTTTGACCGCAACAAGCTCCTGCGCTCCCTGCGTGTGGCCTGTCAGAAGCGGCCTATTTCGGAAGAAACTCTGCAAACGATCACCGACGACATTGAGCGCACATTAGCGAATAGATTAGATAAAGAAGTGCCGTCCGCCGACATCGGCGAGAGGGTCATGGAGAACTTGAGCCGCTTGGACCAAGTGGCGTATGTCCGCTTTGCGTCGGTGTACCGCCAGTTTGAGGACGCCACCCAGTTCCGCGACATTGTGAATCTCATTAAGAAGCAGAGCGGGCGGCTAAGAAAAGAATAGACAAAAGAATTGCCGGGGTTGTAGAAAACCCCGGCAGAGAAGCGTCCTTCGGACGAAGATGTCAGACACACGGCAATTTCCGTGTCCGAAGGACATACTCTTGCCAAGGTTTCCCACAACCCCGGCAATTTAGCATCAGCAATCGCTCAGAAGAGGAAGCAATCATGGCCAAGAAAAGCAGCAAGAAGAACGGATCGGGAACGACTTTAGACTTGATGGGCGAGGACGAAGCCCCAATGCCGCGCCCGGCGCGAAAGACTGCCGCGCCGGCGGCAGCAACGGAGCCGGCCCCAGTTGCCGTTTCCGAGGCGGATGGGGCGCTGTTCGGCGGCGCAGATGTGGATATGGACGCACGGCACCCCGCCGATATCCCGGTCAGCGGGTTCCCGGCCCCGTCGCAGATCGCTCAGGTCCCGGAGTCCCAGCTTGCGGAACCGGACCCCTTTGCTGAAGAAGATCCGTTTGAGGACAGCGTCATGGCCCGAATGCTGGCCGACGAGCCGGCCCCGCTTCTTAGCCCGCTCCGCGCCGCCCGCGAAGACTTCAACACGCTTCCCGAAGAAGCCGCCGAGCCGGAAGTCAATGCTATCGCAGAGAGCGCTATTGCGGAGCCGGACTTGGAAGCGTTCGCCGATCCCGTGGCCGTTCCCGAAGTCGAGCAGGTCGTTGACTTCGCTGTTGAACCCGCAACTGTGAAAGCCGCGCCAGCAACAGGAGTCACGGCGGAAGCCGTGCCAGAGATCATCCTAGAACCAGAAGTCGCCCTAGAAGAAATCATGCTAGAAATGGAAGCCCCGATGCCTGTCGCCGCCGTCGCCGATGTCCCCGAAACCAAGCCGGCACCGAAAGCCGCTCCCGTAAAAGCCGCCAAGCCGAATGCGCCGGGGCTGACGTTTGCCCGCCGCTATACCCAGCCGGGGCAGGACGTGTGGGAAACCAGCGAATGGGAGATTCGCACCGCCAGCATCGTCGGCAGTGACGGCACCGTTGTTTTTGAGCAGCGCGGCGTCGAAATCCCCAAAGCCTGGTCCCAGCTTGCCACCAATGTCGTCGTGTCCAAGTATTTCCGGGGCCAGATCGGGACGCTGGAGCGGGAGTATTCCGTTAAGCAGCTCATTGGCCGCGTGTCCGACAAGATTTTGGAATGGGCGAAACTCGGCTCTTACTTTGCCACGGAAGACGACGCCGAAATCTTCCACGACGAGCTGCGCTTTATTCTGCTGCACCAGTTTGCCGCGTTCAACAGCCCGGTCTGGTTCAACTTAGGCTGGGCCGGACGCCGCCAAGCGGTGTCGGCGTGTTACATAACAGAAGTGGATGACTCGATGGAGTCGATTTTGGACTTGTACAAGACCGAAGGAATGCTGTTTAAAGACGGCAGTGGAAGCGGGCATAACCTGTCGCCCTTGCGGTCGTCCAAAGAGCCGCTGTCAGCGGGGGGGCGGTCTTCGGGGCCGATTGCGTTTATGAAAGGGCTGGATGCGTCTGCGGGCAGCATCAAGTCAGGCGGCTCGACGCGCCGGGCGGCGAAGATGGTCATTCTGAACGCCGACCACCCGGACATTCAGGAGTTTATTGACTGCAAGAAAGACGCCGAGTTGAAGGCCCACGCGCTGATTGACGCCGGTTACTCCGGCGCGTTCAATGTCAGCG
>CAXTRL010000065.1:7686-13525 GCA_964246575.1 uncultured Armatimonadales bacterium | reverse complement strand
GGGATCGGGCAGTATCACGCGCTTTTTCGCGGGTCCTTTACGCGGCATAGTTCAAATCTCCAGTGAATGTAAATTAACGCTTCTTGCCGGTTGTCGCCGGTGCGCCGGGCTTGGGCCGCTTGGTGCCGTACTTGGAGCGGCTGGATTTGCGGTCTTTAGTTCCCTGCGTGTCCAGCGTACCGCGGACGATATGGTAGCGAACGCCCGGCAGGTCCTTGACGCGGCCGCCGCGAATCAGCACCACGCTATGCTCCTGCAAGTTATGGCCGATGCCGGGAATGTACGCGGTGACTTCCGTGCCGGGGCTGTTGCGGCCCGATGAGGTCAAGCGAATACGCGCGATCTTCCGCAGGGCGGAGTTCGGCTTCTTCGGCGACACGGTACGGACCACAAGGCAGACGCCGCGCTTCTGCGGGTTGCCCTTCATGGCCGGGGCTTTGCTTTTCTTGACAACGCGCTTGCGGCCTTTGCGTACTAACTGGCTGATCGTCGGCATAACGACTTGGGTCCTTTCGGGTTCGATACGGCAATAAAATTTGGTGACAGAGGCACAAAAACACCCCGCTCGCCATTGCGTTTCGCACAAAATGCGGACACGGCGGCACGGGGCATAAAAGCAAAACATCCTGATTCGGCGATGCTGCGTTTCTGTTCCAGCTCAAAACCCACACGGGAAACGGGAAAAGCTGGCTGATGCCCCCTCTGCACAGAAAATGGCTTGCCTCCCAAAACACCGTTTCGGGAGGCGAATTCCTCTGAAAACAACCTCCCTATTATACTGCCCGTTGAGGTGTATGTCAAGGGTTTGGCTGATGCCAGCAAAATAATGTGTTGGGGCTGTAGCAAACCCTAGCCTTCTTGCGGACAAATTCCGTGTACCACCGTGGCTTCGGCAGTATGCGACCCCGGCAACATTGGCCACCATTCGCAAGTCTACTTGATGTGTTTCACAAGCGTTCCAAACTTCCGCAAACACCCGGCGCATGAAGATAAGCCCGTCAAACTCACAAAAACACAGCAGTCTGAAAAATGTTTTTTAGATTGCCGCAACCATCTTATCAATGCGATGCAGGCGGCTCATCACGCACGGTTCCGCGCAATTCCAGGCGCAGGCCGTTGTTTCCCCCGCCGTGCAGGTACACCCAGGCGGATTTAGACACAAGGCCGGGAACGAGGCGGCGCGGGTTCAGCGTGACCTGCACCGGCACGGTCTGCCCCGGCGCGATTTGGACCGGCAGCGAGCGTGTTTCGGCAACAAGCACCTGCACACAGTCACAGGAAACGGCGACGCGCTCAATTGTCAGCGGAGTCTTCGTATCGTTGCGGAGCAGGAACGTGTGCGTCAGCGGTGTTTCGTCGGACAGCAAACGCGGCGCGAACTGCCAGCAGGCCGCAGCAGGACCCACAACCATTGTGCCAGCATTTGGAACAACCGACAATGCCGGAGGCGGCGCGGCGGAAGCGCAGACGCACGGCATAAGCAGCAGAACGGCAAAAAGCAGGAAGGGTTTCATAGCCAAAGTATAGCACTTTTCCCCAAGCGAGAAGGCGGATACGACAAATCAATTCCACGAAGCGTTGACAAACAAAAAGCGCCGGGTATAATAACTCCACACTGCCGCCTAATCCGAGGTCGTCCAATGGCAGGACCGCAGTTTTTGGAGCTGTTTATCGGGGTTCGAATCCCTGCCTCGGAATTATTATGGAAGTCCGGGATGGAAAGAGCATCATGGATATAGAGTATTTCCGTGCGGATGATGTGATCACCCTCACGCAGGGCGAGTGGCAAGAGTTAGTTTCTTCTATTCAGAACCTTGTGCAAGCCAACAGCGCCCTGCTGCAAACCGTGTCCGAGCTGATGGCCCAGCGCAACCAAGCCATTTCTCAGCACCCTGCCCCCGTGCATCCGACACCTGCCCCCGATCCCTACGACCTACGCACTCTCAATCACCTCTTGACCGACACTCCTTAACTGCTCTCCTTCTTCAATAATTGCCTTTAAATTGCGGTTGCGGGTCGCCAAAAATCCCAGCATGTAGCGCTTCAGAAACAGCGCATCCGCAAAATGGCCCAGCAAACCAAGCGGCGAAGTCCACTCCAAGCGATCCCGCATCAATGTTCCCCTGACGGTTGACGTAAACCGATGCTCGTGGCGCAGGCTTTGAAACGCCCCGGACAGGGCGACGTCTGCAAACAGCACCGGACGCTCAACCTCAGTAATCTTCGATGACAGCCGCTGCCGGACACCCAGATGCACTGCCTCAAAGACCAGCACGTCCCCAAGCTCCGCTAGACCCGTCTTCTTGTCGCCCACCAGGCGCTCTTTCGTATGCGGCACCGTCTGGGCGTGAACTTCCAAGTCCCGGCACAAGTCAAAGCAGCGCTCAATCGGCGCATGAATTTCCGTCACCAGCGTGATTACGGGCATAATTTGTCTCTTCTAATTGTGCGGCGCGGCACTTGTCAGCACTGCCAGCGACTCTTCCAGCATTCTCCGGGAACGAGCGTCCCCTGCGCCGGTTTCTCCTAAAATCGCCTGCATTCGCGGGAGCGCTTCGGTCATGCCCAAATCAGCGGCGGTCTGTGCGCCGGCGCATTGCAGCGAATGGTCACTTGACGTCAGCAGGCGCAAGATCGCCCGGCGCAGGGTCGCAGCTTGAGCCGGAGCAAGCGTTTTGGACAGCGCGGCGATCTGAACATGCAGGCCGAAAAACTTTTCCGCGTCAGATTGGCGGTTCACGGACGCAAACATTTCCCGCAGTTCGGTCAGCAAAGCGGCGTCATCGCCATCTTGAAGGCGGGGATGCAGCGCGGCTTCTAAAGCTGCCGCGTCTGCCAGCGGCGTTTGGAGCGCCGCCCGCTGCCGACGACCGGCGCGGAACCGCCCGGCAGCAGCGGCGACAAAGTACAGCGCCAGCGCAACGCCGCCACGCTCCCACCCAAGCGCCGTCATGGGGCGTCCGTCCCTTGCGCCTCAGCGCCGTACAGCGCGTCAAACTCCGCCAGACGCCGCTTCTGCATGAACGGGATCTGAGTGCGGAACGCAAACGGGCTTGTGTAATTGTACTTCAAAATCATGTCGTTGGTTTCTTTGAGGTGCCGGGCGTAGGCTTCCCGCGCTTTGGCCCGAAGCACTGGGTACTCCGGCGTTTCGCGCAGCCTCGGCTCAGCGGCTTCCCAGCGGGTCAGCGTCCCGCGTGCCAGCGCCCGTGACGCTTCAATCTCCTGTTCCAGCGCCAGCCAGGGCGGTACGGCTCGGTTGTGCTTCAGCATCCGGTTGATCGCGCCCATGCCGGGCGGCTCAAACGGGTTCACGGACAAATCCAGCGGCTGGCCCCGGCCCGGCAGGTTGTCGAACAGCCCGTCGTCTATCGCATCCTGTATCTTGCGCTCAGCGACGCCCGCCATCCAGTCCGGGTTGTCGCCTAAATCTTCCGCCGAAGCCATTGCATTCTTCCCCCACTCCATTGTACCCGCGTCTTGGCTGGGTACAATAACGGTACGCATGAGAAAACACGCATCGCTGCTTATTTGGAGCCTTGCTTGCTCCCTGTCCGGGTTATGCCCGGCGGACGCCCAAGCGCCGGCCCCAAACCCGGCCCAAGCACCGCTGACATTGGCGCAGGTGACTGCGCTGGCCGTCCAGGCAAGCCCTACTTTAGTCGCCGCCGGGCAAAACGTGGCCCAAGCCCAGGCCCGTGTCGGGCAGGCGCAGGCCCAGCGGCGTCTGTCCATCACGTTCAACAGCACTTCGTCGCTTTCCTACGGCACCGTCTACCAGCCGCCGCCGCCCCAGGAAACTTTCGGAACCCTGCAAAACACGCTGACCGTGCCGCTGCCGCTCGGCAGGCGTCCCGGCCTCGCGGTGACGCAGGCCCAAGAACAGCGCAGGGCAGTGGCGGCCCAGCTTGACTCGGCGCGTTTGTCCGTCGTCGGCGCAGCGGCGACGGCGTATTATGACCTGCTCCGCCGGGGCGCACTGCTGGCCGTGGCCCAGGAAACGCTGGCCGAGGACCAGCGGGCGCTCGGCGACGTCCAAAAGCGCACTCAGGCCGGCGACGCCGCCCCTCTTGACGTTTTGCAGGCCCAGGTTCCCGTCGCCGCCGCGTTGGCCGCGCTGGATGGAGCCGAGAATGATTTTCAAGTCGCCCGCGAAACTCTCAACAGCCTGCTCGGACGCCCACTTGATGCCTCGCTTGCGTTAGCAGACATCACGCCTCCCGCCAACGCGCTGCCCTACACGCTGGCACAAGCGCAAGCGTTTGTGTTGTCCCGCAGCCCCGACCTTCGCGCCACCCAGGCGACCATCCGGGCCGATGAAGCGGCTTTATCCGCTGCCCGGCTTTACCGCGACCCCACCTACTCTTTGCAGGCGATTGACATCCGCTCCAAAGACGTCACCAGCTTCCGGCAGCTTGACACCCTCCAGGCTGCAATCACCCTGCCGCTCACCGATGGCGGCCTCGGACGCGCCCAAGTCCAGGAAGCCCAGGCCGCGCTGGACGCCGCAAGAACGCAGGTGGAAATTATTCGGCGTCAAGCGCTGGCGGGGGTTAGCGCCGCCTATTTGACCGCCGAAAGCCGCCGCCGCCAAGTGGCGTCCGCTCGTACGGCCCAGGAAATCGCCCAAATTACTTACGACAAAACTACGCTCGGCTACCGCAGCGGCTTATTTCCCCTGCTGCAAGTGCTGAACGCCCGCGCCGCGCTGACCCAGGCCCGGATTGCCTACACCCAGGCGCTCTACGATGCCGCCGCCGCATCCACATCTCTGTCCACAGCGTTCGCCGGGTCCGCGCCGACAGCCCTGCCGATGCCCGCGCCGACAGCGCCTGCTTTACCGCCGACCGGGGCGAATGGCACGAGTCCCGCAGGCGCAAACCTTCCGGGAACGACGCCGTCCGGGAACAGCACGACAGGAACCGGGGCAGGCGGCGCAAGCGCCGGCGGACGGGGCGGGCCTTAGAGAACACCATGATTCAGTACAAACAGAAATCCATCCTGCTGCTGCCGACGGCGTTAGCCGCGCTGGCGGCAGGATGCGGGCATGGCAGCGGCAAAGACACCGCCGCCGCCGCCAAAACGCCGCCGCTGGCGACCGTGCAGGTAGCCGCCGTCACGCGCGGCACTCTGGAAAAGCGGCTGCCGGTGACCGGGACATTGCAGCCGCTGCCGGGCCAGGAAGCGACCCTGACCCCGCCCGTTTCCGGCGTTTTGAGCAGCTTATTTGTCAGGTACGGGCAAAGCGTCACGAAAGGCCAGATTATAGCCCAGCTTTCCACCCAGCAGCTTGCGGGGCAAATTCAGCAGGCCCAAGCGACTATCGGCCAGAACCAAGTGCAGGTGCAGCAGGCCCAGGCAAACGCGGTGCAGCAGCAAGCCCAAACCCAAACGGCTATCTTACAGGCCCAAGCCAGCTTGAAAAACGCCCAGGCCGCGCTGGCCGGAGCGCAGGCAACTTTGACCGGCGCGGAAGCAGGAGTCGCGGATGCCCGGCAGAACTTGACCCGTGAGCAGGCTTTGTTTGCCGATGGCTTAGTTCCACAGAAAGACGTAGAAGCCATGCAGCTTGCTTTGCGAACCGCCGCCGCCCAGCAGCAGGCCCAGCTCCAGACAGTCGCCGGGCAGCGCCAAACAGTGGACGGACAGCGTGCCGCCGTCGCCGCCGCCCGCGCCGCCGCGTTGCAGGACGTGGTCAAGCGCCAGGACGTTTTAGTCGCCCGGCAGCAGCTTCGGAACGCCGAGGGCGCCCTTGCTACGGCCCGCGCCCAGCGGGCGCTTTACACGCTTCGCGCTCCAGTGACCGGGCAGGTGACTTCCGTCGGTGCAACGGTGGGTG
>CAXTRL010000065.1:0-7676 GCA_964246575.1 uncultured Armatimonadales bacterium | reverse complement strand
CAAAAGTCGCGGTCCTCGCCAACTTGAACCGCCTTCAGCTTGTGGTCAGCCTGCCGGCAGAAGCGGCCGCCTCGGTGCATCCGGGGCAAGCCCTGTTATTCACCGTCGGCAGCCTGCCGGGGCGGGTCTTTGGGACACACGTCGACACAATTGCTCAGGGTGTAGACACGGCTACCGGCACCATTCCAGCGCTGGCCGTTGTTGCCAATCCGGCGCACCTGCTCCGAGACGACACGCTGGCCCGCGTTCAGATTGTGACGGAGCGGCGCAAAAACAGCTTGATCGTGCCGCGCGGGGCCATCTTGTCCGACCCGGATACCGGCAAGCCCAGCGTAGTTTCCGTCGGCGCAGACAGCGTCGCGCACGTTGTTCCAGTTCAAATAGGGCTGTCGATGGGCGACCGCGTCCAAGTTCTTTCTGGCATCAACGTAGGTGATCAAGTTGCCGTCACCAACCAGTACGGCCTGCCTGACGGAACCAAAGTGCAGGTGCAGCATGGACAATAAAGACCAGAATGCCGCAGGACTCCCCCTAGCCCCCACCCCCATTCAACTGGGGCGGGGAACCGGAAAAGGGTCTGGTGAGCCTGCCCCCTCTGCTCCGACTCCCCCATTATTGGGGGCGGGGGGGATAAATCCTGACGGCAAGGGTCTCAGCGGCTTCGTGCAGCGTTACCGGAAAGCGATTTTGCTGCTGGTCGTGGTGCTGTGTCTCGGCGGCTTTTATGCGTCCCAGGCGCTGCCCGTCGCCATCTTTCCAGACCTGGCCGCGCCGCGTATCATCGTCACGGCGGATGCCGGCAACACGCCGATCCCGACCGTGCTGGCGAACATCACGCGGCCCCTAGAAAACGCCGTGGCAGGCGTTCCCAATGTCACGAAAGTCAGCTCGCTGACCCAGCGCGGCGGCGATGAGCTGGACGTCAACTTCAATTGGGGAACGGACATGCCCGCGACGCTTCAGCTCGTGCAGGCCCGGATCGCCCAGCTTCAAGCGTCTTTGCCTGCCGGCACCACCGTCGCCGCCGAGCGGCTGAACCCATCTGTGTTCCCCGTGATGGGCTACAGCCTGTATTCCAGCTCAGTCAGTCCGCAGGAGCTGCGCCGCCTCGCGCTGTATACCCTGCGCCCGCGCCTGCTGCAAGTTCCCGGCGTCCGCGAAATCGCCGTGCAGGGCGGCGACACGCCGGACTTTCTGGTCCAGCTCCATCCTACGGCCCTGCTGGCGCGGGGCGTGAGCGTTTCCGACGTTGAAGCCGCGCTGTCCAAAAACAACGAAGTCAATTCCGTCGGCTATTACGACCAGTCGTTTTTGCGCTACCAAGTGCTGGTTTCGGGTCTGTTCAAGACCGCTAAAGACATTGGGAATGTCACGGTCGCTGTCAAGAACCGGGTTCCCGTCACAATCGGTGAGATCGGCACGGTGACGCACGGTGTGGAAGCGCACACGGTCGAGACCAGCGGCGACGGCCACCCTGCCGTGCTTCTGAGCATTATCAAGCAGCCCACGGGGAACACGGTCCAAGTGTCGGATGGCATCAAAAAAGCGCTGGCAGACGCAAACGTCGTTCTGCCGCCCGGCATCACGATCACGAACTATTACGACCAGTCAGAAATCGTGGTCAGCTCCCAGCACAGCGTCTTAGAAGCGCTAATTTTGGGCGGCGCACTTGCTTTGGTCGTCCTGATGCTGTTTCTCGGCAACCTTCGCACCGCCGCCATTGTTTTGATCATCCTGCCCCTGACTATTGTGATCGCGTTCGCGCTGATGAAGGTTTTAGGGCAGACCATGAACATTATGACGCTCGGAGCGCTTGCCGTTGCGCTCGGGCTGGTCATTGACGACGGCATTGTCGTTGTGGAGAACATGTGGACGGAGCTGGAAAGCGGCAAAGAGCGCTCTGAAGCCATCGCCGCCGGACTTCAAGCCATTACGCCTGCGATGGTCGGCTCGTCGCTGACTACCATGGCGGCGTTCCTGCCGCTGACGTTCTTGAACGATTTAACGGGCCAGTTCTTCGGCCCGCTGGCGCTGGTGATGATCGCCACGCTGACAATCTCGCTGGCGCTTGCCCTGCTGCTGACGCCCATTCTCGCCGGCTGGCTGCTGCCGCAGAAAGCGGCGGCGCATGATGCCAGAAAGCCGAACATCTTTGCCCGCGTTCTCGGCTTCTTCCCCCGGCAGTTTGACAAAATTGTCCGCGTCTACGCCCGCGCCCTGCGCTGGTGTTTGGCGCATAAAGCCGTTGTGATTGTTCTGCTGCTGCCCATCGGCCTCGGCACGTTCCTGCTGTACCGCAGCATCCCCACCGGCTTTTTCCCGGAGTTTGACGAAGGTGGGTTTATTTTAGATTATCAGTTGCCGGCAGGAACGTCGCTGGCGGAGTCAAGCGCCGTGTCCGGGCAGATTGAGACCGTGCTGGCCCAGACACCGGAAATCGCCAACTGGTCCCGGCAGACCGGCGCTCAGGCCGGGTTTGACATCACCACCCAGAACGTCGGCGACATGACCGTGCGGCTGAAATCCAACCGAACGCGGGACATCAACGCGATTATGGACGACATTCGCGGCCAGATTACGGCCAAGTATCCCGCCGCCGATGTGGACTTTCATCAAACATTGCAGGACAATATCGGCGACATCGCGGGCAACCCGAACCCCGTAGAGATTAAGATTTTCGGCCCCGATCAGGCGACATTGGAAGACCTGGCTCAAAAAGTCAACGACGCCATTTCCAAGCAGCCTTATATTGTCGGCAGCCTCAGCGGCATTGTTCACTCTAACCCGGAATCGGTGCTGAACGTCAACACCGCCGAAGCTCAGCGCTATGGCCTGACGACCGACGACATCACCCAGGCCGTCTCGGCGGCGCTGCAGGGCGTCGAGCCGACCCAAATCCAGCAGGGCGAGCAGGCGGTCGGCGTCCGGGTCGTGCTGGCCCACCCCGGCCAGGCGCTGACCCCGGAGCTGCTGCCGAACATCCTCATCGCGTCCCCCGTCACCGGCGGCGATGTCCCCGTCAGCGAAGTGGCGACAGTCGGGAGCGCACCGGGCGCGTCTCAGGGCACCCGCGAAAACCAGCGCCCGATGATCTCGGTCACAGCCAGCCTCAGCGGCAAAGATTTAGGCAGCGGCACCCAGGCCGTGAAAGCCGTCGTCAGCAAAGAAGTCACTCTGCCGCCCGGCTACACCATTGAATACGGCGGCCTGTATGCCAGCCAGCAGCAGTCGTTCGCCGAGCTGGGCCAAACGCTTCTCATCACCATGATGCTGGTCTTCACACTTTTAGTGTTCCAGTTCCGCTCCATCCGCCAGGCCGCCGCCCTGCTTCTCGCCGCTATCTTGTCCCTATTCGGCGTCCTCGCCGCCCTCTCGCTTGCCAAAACGCCGCTGAACATTTCTTCATTCACCGGCGCGATTATGATTATCGGCATCATCACCGAAAACGGCATTGTCTTGTTCGCGTTCTTCAATGGTCTGCGCTCCGAAGACCCCCACAGCGACTTAGTCGCCCAAATCCAAAAAGCCGGCGAAGAGCGCCTCCGCCCGATCTTGATGACCACCATTGGGGCCATTCTCGCCCTCCTGCCGCTCGCCCTCGGCCTCGGCGCGGGCGCGGCCCTGCAAAAACCCCTCGCCATCGCCGTCATCGGCGGCCTATCCGTGTCCACGTTGTTCACGCTCATCGTCGCCCCCGTGCTGTTCGTCGCTTTGGAAGGACTGACACGCCCCAAAGCCGAAGCCAAACCCGGCAAGCCATCCAAAAGCCAGCCTCCGCCGCCGGTCAAAAGCACTGCCGAACCTATGACACTGGAAAAAGGCTGACGCAGAGACATTGGCCGTCGGGTATACTGGAACAAATCGCAAGAAGGGATGCTTGCACAGATGCCGGAAAATTGGGTGCGGGTCGGGCGATGGATGAGCCAATTAGAATATGACCTGATGGTAAGCACGGCCCAAGTGCAGGAAAGCAACAGCGGCACCACGCATGTGGTTTTTCCTGCGGCCCCCGCCGCGTTTCAAGCGCAGGCAAAGCCGGGCAGCGTGTACGCCGAGTTTGATGTTCCGGCAAGCAGCATCAAACCCACTCAGTCGGGCTGGGCCAAGATTGTTGGACCGAATTCGCTGGAAGGACGCCTCGCATTCCGCGCCGGCAAGCCCCGCCCTCAGATGCCTCAAGCGCGGAACATTCAGTATCACATCACAAAGTAGCCTAAAGCAGAGAAGCCAAAATGATGCAAACAAATAACCTGCAACGGATGGAATTCGAAATTGTCCAGGCCCCGGACGGCGGCAGTCTCTATATTGACATCAGCCTTCCTTCGCTGTGCGCTCGCGCCACAATAGGCAGCCTCAACGAAGGAGGGTACTGTGATACGGAGATGCTCGACACCGAAACCGGCGAGATGACTTACTGGCAGCATCACGAACTTAGCAGCGCTGCTGACCTCAACGCAATTTTGACCACGTTCTTTGAGAAGGTGCGTGATCTGCCCTCTCCAGCAAGCGCCCCAGCATTCTCCTTTGATCTGCTGCTTTCAGATCGGACCGTGAATGTGAATGCACTGCTGGAACCGCTGTTAACTGCCGCCGGCGGCCATTGACTACGTTGGACCCTATGACTGTAACGGACGCCACTACAAATCATATACTAATCGGCCTTGAGCCGGCACTCGCCGCCGCGCTTGACGCCCGCTCCAAACTGTTTGACCCGCGCCATGAAACGGCGTTTCGGCTGTTTAACGGCTTTTACGAAGGCTGGCCGGCGCTGGTCGCGGACTTGTACGGGCGGACTCTGGTCCTGCACAACTACGCCGACATCCCCGAAGAGGCGGATGAGATCATCGCGTTTGCGGCGCGTCTTTACGCCAACAAACTGCCCTGGCTTAATGCCGTGCTGGTCAAAGCGCGTCATGCCGGAAATGAAGACGACCGGCGCGGCAAGCTGCTGTCCGGCGAGGCGACCGACCGGTTCGTGTCGGAAAATGGCGTTTGGTATCGGATCGACCTGCGGCTCAATCAAGACAGCAGCTTGTATTTGGACACGCGGCATCTGCGGGAATGGGCGAAAGTTAGTCTATCGGGAAAAACCGTGCTGAACACATTTGCGTACACCGGCAGCCTCGGTGTCGCGGCAAAGGCGGGCGGCGCAAGCCGCGTGGTCCAGCTTGATTTGAGCCGGGCGTTTCTCAACATCGGCAAAGATTCGTATTTAAGAAATGGGTTCGGTGTGCAAACCAAAGACTTCATCGCCGCCGATTTTTGGCCGCAAATTAGCCATCTGAAGCATGAGAACGCCCGCTTTGACTGCGTGTTCGTGGACCCGCCGTTGTTTTCCCGCACCCGCCACGGCACGGTGGATTTAGTGGAAGGCGGTCAGCGGCTTTTAAATAAAGTGCGCCCGCTGATTAACGACGGCGGAATGCTGGTCACGATCAACAACGCCCTGTTCGTCAGCGGCGCAGCGTACACGCAGATGCTGGAGTCGCTGTGTGCCGACGGCTATCTGTCTGTGGAAACGCTTATCCCCGTGCCGCAGGACTTTATCGGCTATGTGACAGCGGAGGACGTGACTCTGCCGACTAACCCTGCGCCGTTCAATCACCCCACTAAGATCGCCGTGCTGCGGGTGCGGCGCAAGGAATAAAGAACACCGGCACTAGAAGTGCCGGTCTACTATGGAGTAAAAGTCCCTGCGGGACTAAATACCATTAGCCTTAGACCATTCTTCAGTGTCGGAGACACTTTCATTCAAGAGTAGACCGGCACTTCTAGTGCCGGTTATCTTCTCCCCCACGCGGTATAATCTTTCTCCATGCAAGCCACTCTTGAAGCCATCACCGAAGACCTCCACCGACACCGCACGGACACGCTTGTCCCGAAGCTCGAATTCGGGCTGAACCCGCAGCAGCGGCAGGCGTTTTTCCATGACTCCGGCCCGGCGCTTGTGCTGGCAGGCGCAGGCAGCGGCAAGACCACTGTACTGACCCGCCGCGTGGCGCGGCTGCTTGCCAAAGGCATTGATCCTCAAAGGCTATTTGTGGCGACATTCACTAAGAAGGCTGCCGATGAGATGGGCCTGCGGCTGGCTGCGCTGCTCGGCGACGGCGGCGCGGCGACTGTCGAAAAGATGTGGATTGGGACGTTTCATGCCCACTGCCTGCGGATCTTGAAGCACGAATGGGCGCATTTGTACGGCAAAGCAGGCTACTTCCAGCTTGCCGACGAGAACTGGCAGGTGCGGGTCGCCAAAGCCATTCTCGGCGACAAGGACTGGATGGCGCGGGGTCTGCCCTCGCCGCCGTTCGGGCTGAACGTCGCGTATGACCCCAAAGGGGCGCTGTCGGCGGTATCGGCGGTCAAGAACCGGGGCTGCAAAGTGGAGGAAGCTGAAGCGGCGTTTCGGGCGCATGAGCCGAACTGGGCCGACCCGTCTATCCAGATACTCGTCAAGTTCTGGAAGTGCTACGAGCAGGCCAAGCAAGCCAAGTTTGATATACTCGCCAAGAAGCCATCACGGCGTTTGGATTTTGACGATTTACTCATTGAAACACTGATACTTTTGCAGGAACAGCCGCAGATACGCGAAAAGTACCAGTCGTTTTTCCAGTATTTGTCCATTGACGAGACTCAGGACACAAGCGCGGTTCAATGGGAAATCTCGCGGCTCCTGGCGGCCCAAAACCGCAATATCTTTATTGTCGGCGATGTCGGGCAGGCAATTTACTCTTTTCGCGGCTGCTCCCCGGAAGCGACAGTCGGGCAGTTCGGCGCGGCCTATCCGAACGGCGAAGTCATACGACTGCCCGCTAATTACCGCTCGTCGGCGACGATTGTGCGCGTTGCCAATGAGCTGATTGAACGCTCCGGCATTGACGCCAAGTACCGGCTGGAGATGGCGGCGATCCACCCGGAAGGCGAGGCGCTGTCCCAGCATGAGCATGAGCACGCGGACGGCGAAGCGCAGTTTGTGGCCGAGTCACTTAAAGAACTGCAAGCCGCCGGAATGCCGCTCCGGGACTGCGCGGTGCTGTTTCGGACCAATGCTTACTCGCGGGCGTTAGAAGAAGCCTTTGTCAAAGGCGGCGTCCCGTATGTCTTGCAGGGCGCAATGGGCTTTTACGCCCGGCGCGAGATACGCGATCTGGTCGCGTTTTTGCAGTTGTCGGTGGAGCGCGACAGCCCGGCGGCGGATGAGGCCGTCAAGCGCGTCATCAATATCCCGTCCAAGACGTTCGGCAAGCCGACGCACTTTCTCGGTCAGGCATTCGTCGCCGAAGTCGAGACTCAGGCCGCCCGCAAAAGCCATTCGCTGTATAAAGCGCTGGCGCTGGGCCAGTTCAAGACCACGAACCAGGGCTTGGCCGTCAAAGACTTCCGAGACCTCGTGCGGGACATCGCGCTCGGCGGCGACTCGGCGGAAGCGCGGCTGCGAAAAGCGCGGGAATTGGGCTATGACGACTGGCTGCTCCGGGAAGAAGGCCATGCCGAAGACGAAGGCAACTCGCGCCTCGACAACTTGGAAGAGCTTTGCACCGCCGCCGCCGCGTTCCCCACCCCCGCCGATTTTCTGGCGTTTGTGGCGGCCCAGAACAAAGCCAAAGAAGACGGCGAAGTTGGCGACGCCGTCGAGATGATGACCATTCACCGGGCCAAGGGCCTAGAATGGCCTGTCG
>CAXTRL010000064.1:0-13534 GCA_964246575.1 uncultured Armatimonadales bacterium | reverse complement strand
CACCCGCGTATGCTTGAGCGGGTATGGATCAAGAACGCGCCCGCCGCCGATGGTTTCCGCCGGGGACAGCAGACGCAGCACAAACAGCTCACCGCAAGCGAGAGCCGCGTCTTGACCCAGGCGCATCTGCACCCATGTGGTGTCGCCCGGCGCGATTTCGTCTTGTCCTAATGGATAAACACGGACCGGCACTTCTGCCGTGCTGTAATGCAGGCTCACGGATTGACCGCGCTTCAGCGGCTTGTCGGCGGACGCCAGCATAGAGAGCTTCGCGTCTACAATCCGCGTCGGACGCAGCGCCCCCGGCGTTGCCAGCGTATCGCCATGCGCGATGTCTTCTTTCCTGACGCCGCGCAGGTTGACCGCCGTGCGCCAGCCGGGATGCGCGGCGGCGACCGGCTGCCCATGCACCTGCAAGCCGCGCACTTCGGCCCGCCCGCCGCCCGGCAGGATTTCCACGGTTTGCCCGACTTGGAGCGTTCCCCGGCGCAGTGTCCCCGTGACAATCGTTCCCTGCCCCGTGAGCGTGAACGCCCGGTCTACCGGCAGCGAAAAGTACGGGTATTCATCGGGCGCAGCGGCGTGTTCCAGTTCGCGGCTTAACGCTTCTTGAAGCGCGTTCAAGCCTTCGCCGGTTTGCGCCGACACGAACAGCAGCGGCGCATCACGCAGAAACGTCTGCGAAAGAAAGCCGCGCAGCTCCTCGGCAGTACGCTCACGCTCGTCGGCATCCATCACCAAGTCACTTTTCGTGACGGCGACAAGGCCGCGCCTTACGCCCAGCAGTCCCATCAGCGCGACATGCTCCACGGTTTGGGGCTTAATGCGCTCATTGGCGGCAATCACCAAAAGCGTCGTGTCAATGCCCGTGGCTCCGGCAATCATGGTCTTGACGAACTTTTCATGGCCCGGCACATCAATAAAGTCAATTTCGCCGCCCGGCACTGCAAGATGGGCGAAGCCCAGCACAATGGTCATGCCGCGCTCCTGCTCTTCGCGGAGCCGGTCGGTTTCCGTGCCGGTCAGCACCCGCACCAATGCCGTTTTGCCGTGGTCAATATGGCCGGCGACGCCGACCGTCAAATGCTTCATAGTGTTTGAGGCCGGGGTTGTAGAAAACCCCGGCAAGAATGTGTCCTTCGGACAAGGACCAGCCATTGTCTCTGCATCTTCATCCAAAGGATGTTTCTTTGCCGGGGTTTTCTACAACCCCGGCTTCTGACCCAATGCGGCTCGCATTGCCCGCACGATCAGCGGAAACCCGTCGTCGCGCACTGTCCGCACGTCCAGCGCCAGCACGCCCTCTGTCAGCACTCCCATGACCGGCGGGTCGGCGCGGCGTAGGGCCGCAGCGAGCTGTTCCACGCTTATATTCTGCGGCTTGACTTGAACCAGAATTGTCGGCAGCGGTACGGTCGGCAGCGCCCCGCCGCCGGTGTATCCGATGCCTTCTGCAAGCGTTACATCTAACCCCGGCAGCTTCGCCAGCGCGTTTCGCAGCCGCCGCGCCCGTTTAGCGATCTGTTCTTTGGTCTGCGCCAGCATGTGCAGCACTGGCACGGTGTCCATCAGCCGCTTTTCGTCCAAATAGAGCCGCAAAGTCGCTTCTAATGCCGCCAGCGTCATTTTGTCGGCCCGCAACGCTCGAAACAGCGGGTTCGCCGCCATGCGCCCAATCGGTTCCGACTTGCCTAAGATAATCCCGCACTGCGGCCCGCCCAGCAGCTTGTCGCCGCTGACCATGACAATGTCCGCGCCCGCTTTAATCGTTTCCTGCACCGTTGGCTCATAGGGCAGGCCAAAGCCCGTGACATCTACCAATGCCCCGCTGCCCAAATCGTTCATGGTCAGCAGCCCGCGTTTGCGGCCTAATTCAGACAGTTCCGCGACGCTTGTTTCGGATGTGAACCCGACAATCTTGTAATTGGACGCATGGACTTTCAGCAGAACTTTCGTGTCTGCCGTGATTGCATTTGCGTAATCACTCAGCCGCGTCTTATTCGTCGTCCCGACCTCCACTAGCCTGCCGCCGCACTGCACAATGACATCGGGAACCCGAAAGCCGCCGCCGATTTCCACCAGTTCGCCCCGCGAGATGATCACCTCGCCGCCCCTCGCGACCGTGGACAGCGCCAGCAGAACCGCCGCCGCGTTGTTGTTGACGATTACAGCCGCTTCCGCCCCAGTCAGCGTTTGCAGCAATTCTTCAATCTGCCCGCCGCGTCCGCCGCGCTTTCCGGTCGTGAGATCCAGTTCCAGATTGGAATAATTGCCGGCGACTGCCAGAACCGCCTCTACCGCCACATCTGCCATCGGCGCACGGCCCATGTTGGTATGGAGGACAATGCCCGTCGCATTGATGACTTGCTGCAACCGCCGCAGGTCTTTGGTGTGCAGCCGCCGCTGGACCGCTGCCAGAATATCTTCCGCGCAGAACGGCGGTGCGGCTTCCCCTGCGAGAACCCGCTGCCGGAGCGCGTCCAACTCCGCCCGAACTTCGTCCAAGACAACCGAGCGCGGTATGTCCGCCATGAGCGCCTGCGCGTGTTCGCTTTCCAGCAGCGTTTGGACTTTGGGCAGGTGGCGCAGATAGGATTGGTTGTTGTCGGTGGTAGGCATTCGCGGAGTATAAAGTGCCACGCAATGAATTGCATGGCTGAAGGGCGCTTCGCGCCGGCTGTCCTACAGACAGAAGATAACCTTTGTGTGCTTCTCTTTTGTCCGCAGGACAATCAGCCGAAGGCTACTCAGCCACGGATTTTAATCCATGGACTCACGCAGGAGGCGTGTTCGAAGGCCATCCTCCCACCGGGAAATATGTACCCTCTTTGGGATGCTCTGGATAATACGGAAACTCCTCCCAATCTTTTAAGTCGAATAGGCTTGCGTTGCAGTTAAGGTTAGGGCAGTACCATTCCTTATGGAACCAAGACACGCTTTTGTAAACGCGCTCGCATTTTGTGCACCAGCAGTAATCGCTTAATGGATTTGGAAAGGGCTGCTGAAAATACTCGCTCGCTGTTTCTTCCATTGCTGTCACCCTCCAATGTGCGACATTTCGACTTTGGGGCGGCAGGCGGTTTCTTCAGTGCGGACTTCGGAGTAGCGGTCGGTGCGCTGGGACCAAACGCCGCGCAGGGCGGATGCGATTTCGACGTCGCTGGCCCCGCCGCGAAGCAAGGCGCGGAGGTCGAAGCCGTCAGCGGCGAAGAGGCAAGTGTAAAGCTTGCCTTCGGCGGACAAGCGGGCGCGGGAGCAGTCACCGCAAAAGGGCTGGGTGACGGACGTAATCACGCCGATTTCGCCGCCGCTGCCGTCGGCGTAGCGGAAACGGCGGGCGACTTCGCCGGAATAATTCGGGGTCGCGGGCATGAGAGGAAGCTCGGCGCTGATACGGGAAATGATCTCGGACGCGGGGACAACGTCGTGAAGCTGCCAGCCGTTGGTTGCGCCGACATCCATAAACTCAATAAAGCGCAGAATGCAGCCCGTACCGTGGAAGTAGCGGGCCATCGGGACGACCGAGTCTTCGTTGACGCCGCGCTTGACCACCATGTTGATCTTGATCGGGCCGAGGCCGACTTCCGACGCTGCCGCGATGCCGTCCAAGACGCGCCCGACGGGGAACTGAACGTCGTTCATGGACTGGAACACGGCGTCATCGAGAGAGTCCAGGCTGACCGTGACGCGGTTCAGCCCCGCATCTTTGAGAGCCTGCGCCTTGCGGACCAGCATTGCGCCGTTGGTCGTCAGCGTTAAGTCATGCAAGCCGCCAATCGAAGCAAGCTGGGTCACCAACTTTTCGATGTCTCGGCGAATCAGCGGCTCGCCGCCGGTGAGGCGTATCTTTTCGACGCCGAGGCCGGCTGCGACCTGCGCCAAGCGCGTGATTTCTTCAAAGCTCAGCAACTGGCTCGGCGGCAGGAACGCAAAGTCGCGCCCAAAAATTTCCTTCGGCATACAGTAAGTGCAGCGGAAATTGCAGCGGTCGGTCACCGAGATACGCAGGTCTCGCAGGGGCCGCTGATAAGTGTCTAAAATGGGAAGTGTGATCGGGGCGAACATTGGTCTATTCTACCCGGATTTTGGGCGAACAAATGCGCCTGAAAAAGCCCAAAAGAAAGATTGACGCAGAGGCAGTTATTATGCTACAATTTCCGTCCCATTCCCAAATGTTTTTACTGTTTTGACCGACTTGATTTAGAAGAGGAATTGCTCCCGCATGAAACCGACCGGCCTGCCCCCTAAGCAGGGGCTGTATGACCCTGATTTTGAGCATGATGCCTGCGGCGCAGGGTTTGTCGTCAACGTCAAAGGCAAAAAATCGCATGAGATTGTCCGCCAGGCGCTAACTATCCTTCGCAACCTGGCCCACCGGGGCGCGTGCGGCGCGGATGCGAATTCCGGCGACGGGGCAGGCATTCTTCTTCAAGTTCCGCATGAGTTTTTTGCCGGCGCTGCCGGCCTCGGCTTTGCACTGCCTGACGCCGGAATGTACGGCGCAGGCACGGCGTTTCTGCCGCAGGACGACGCAGAGCGGCAAATTTGCGAAAACGAACTCCAAAAAATTACTGCCGAAGAAGGGCAGCGCTTTCTCGGCTGGCGCGATGTGCCGACCGACAGCAAAACGCTTGGCGAAACGGCAATCGCCGCGCAGCCGGTCATCCAGCAGTTCTTTGTCGGGCGCGGCGACGGCATCACGGACGCCCTGCACTTTGAGCGCAAGCTGTTTGTCATCCGCAAGCGCACCGCCCATGCCCTCCGTGCCGCCGGCATCGGCGGCAGCGAAAAGTTTTATGTTCCCAGCTTGTCCGCCCGGACGCTTGTTTACAAAGGAATGCTGACGCCGGAGCAGGTGGATGAGTTTTACCCCGATCTGTACGACCCCTCCATGGAGAGCGCCTTGGCGCTGGTGCATTCGCGGTTCAGCACAAACACGTTCCCAAGCTGGGAGCGCTCGCACCCCTACCGCATGATTGCCCACAACGGCGAAATCAATACCATTCGCGGCAATGTCAACTGGATGCGGGCGCGTCAAAACCAGTTCGCGTCGGCTTTGTTCGGCGACGACCTGCCGAAAGTGCTGCCGATCATCAACAGCGAAGGCAGCGACTCGGCGATGTTTGACAACTGCTTGGAGTTCCTCGCTCTCAGCGGGCGTTCCCTGCCCCATGCCATGATGATGATGATCCCGGAACCCTGGGCCGGCAACGAAGGCATGAGCACCGACAAAAAAGCGTTCTACCAGTATCATTCCTGCCTCATGGAACCCTGGGACGGCCCGGCGTCTATCGCGTTCACTGACGGCACCCAGATTGGGGCCGTGCTGGACCGGAACGGCCTGCGCCCCTCGCGCTATTATGTCACCAAAGACGATCTGGTCATCATGGCGTCGGAAGTGGGTGTTCTGGACATCGCGCCGGAGCGCATTGTTTCTAAAGGCCGCTTGCAGCCGGGCCGCATGTTCTTGGTGGACACGGCGCAGGGCCGGATCATTGCGGACGACGAGATCAAAGAAAGCATGGCCCAGGAGCAGCCTTATGGGCAGTGGCTCCAGGACAATTTGATCAAGATTGCCGACTTGCCTGTGCCGACCGACGTGCCAACCACGACGCATGAGACCGTCGTGCAGCGCCAGCTTGCGTTCGGCTATACGTTTGAAGACCTGCGAATCTTGATGGCCCCAATGGCCCGGCTCGGCATGGAAGCCATCGGCTCAATGGGCAATGACACGCCGATGGCGGTGCTGTCCGACAAGCCGCAGTCGTTGTTTAACTACTTCCAGCAGTTGTTCGCCCAGGTGACGAACCCGCCGATTGACTGCATTCGGGAAGAAATCGTCACGTCCAGCGCCATGACTATCGGCACGGAGCGCAACATGCTTGCGCCCGGCCCCGACAACTGCCACTTGATCGCCTTAGAGTCGCCCATTCTGACCAACGAAGACTTGGCGAAGCTCAAGCAGATCCACCGGCCCGGCTTTGACACCGTCACGCTGCCGATTGTGTTCCGCGCCGCCGGCGGCTCCGAGAGCCTTGTCGCCGCGATGGATGCGCTGTTTGCTGGGGCCGACAAAGCGATTGCCGAAGGCAAGAATATCTTGGTGCTGTCCGACCGGGACATCAATCCCGAAATGGCTCCTATTCCGGCCCTGCTGGCGACGGCGGGCCTGCATCATCACTTGATCCGGCAGGGAACGCGGACGCGCATCGGCTTGGTGCTGGAGTCCGGCGAGCCGCGCGAAGTGCATCATTTTTCGCTGCTGGTCGGCTACGGCGTCGCCGCCATCAACCCGTACTTGGCACTGGAAACCATTGACGACGCCATCCGAGAAAACCTGCTGCGCGACATTACGCCGTATGACGCCAAAAAGAACTACGGCAAAGCTGTCGTCAAAGGCATCGTCAAAGTTATGTCCAAGATGGGCATTTCGACTATTGAAAGCTACTGCGGAGCGCAGCAGTTTGAGGCGGTCGGCCTGCATCAATCCATCATTGACCGCTACTTTACCCGGACGGCGTCGCGCATCGGCGGCGTCGGCATGGACGTAATTGCCCGCGAAGCGACCATCCGGCACGCCCAGGCGTTCCCGGAGCGCGGCACCCATTCCCGGACACTGGACGTTGGAGGCAACTATCAGTGGCGCTCTGACGGCGAGTACCATTTGTTCAGCCCGCAGACGATTCACAAATTGCAGCAGGCTGTCCGCAACAACGACCGGCAAGCGTTTTCCGAGTATTCGGAGCTTGTCAACGAGCAGCTTGAAAAGAAAGCGACTCTGCGCGGCTTGCTGGGGTTGAAGTTTGCGCCGGAGCCAATCGCATTAGACGAAGTGGAACCCTGGACTGAGATCGTCAAGCGCTTTAAGACTGGGGCGATGTCTTACGGCTCTATCAGCGGCGAAGCGCATGAAGCGCTGGCGATTGCCATGAACCGGATCGGCGGCAAGTCCAACACCGGCGAAGGCGGCGAAGACCCGGCTCGGTTCCTTCCAGACGCCAACGGCGACTCGCGCAATTCCGCCATCAAGCAAGTCGCGTCCGGCCGGTTCGGCGTGACTTCCAATTACTTGGTCAACGCCCAGGAGCTTCAAATCAAGATGGCCCAGGGCGCAAAGCCTGGCGAAGGCGGGCAGCTGCCGGGGTCCAAAGTCTACCCGTGGATTGCCAAAGTCCGGTTTTCGACGCCCGGCGTCGGCCTGATTTCGCCGCCGCCGCACCACGACATTTACTCTATTGAAGACCTAGCCGAGCTGATCCATGACCTCAAGAATGCAAACACAAAGGCGCGTATCTCCGTCAAGCTGGTGGCGGAAGTTGGGGTCGGGACAATCGCCGCAGGTGTCGCCAAAGCCAAAGCCGATTTGGTGCTGATTTCGGGTTACGACGGCGGCACGGGCGCGTCGCCGCAGACTTCCATTAAACACGCCGGCCTGCCCTGGGAATTGGGCCTGGCCGAAGCGCATCAAACACTGGTACTGAACAACCTGCGCTCACGCATTGTTGTCGAGACCGACGGGCAGCTCAAGACAGGCCGAGACGTTGTCATCGCAACGCTTTTAGGCGCGGAAGAATTCGGCTTCGCCACGGCCCCGTTAGTGTCTCTCGGCTGCATTATGATGCGGGTCTGCCACCTGAACACCTGCCCGGTCGGGGTCGCCACGCAGGACCCAGAGCTTCGCAAAAACTTCACGGGCGATCCCACTCACGCCGTCAACTTTATGCGATTTGTCGCCGAAGAAGTCCGCGAAATCATGGCCCAGCTTGGCTTCCGCCACTTGACCGAGATGGTCGGCCATACAGACCGACTGGAAGCAAGCCGGGCGATTGAGCATTGGAAAACGCGCGGCCTCGACTTCTCGAACTTGTTTTACCAGCCGAACGTCGGCCCGGAAGTGGGCCGCTACAAGCAGATGGAACAGGACCACGGCTTGACCACTGCCCTAGACAACACGCAGCTTCTCGAAATCTGCCGCCCGGCCTTAGAGTATGGCGAGCTGGTGTCGGCAACCGTGCCGATCCACAACATCAACCGGGTGACCGGAACTATCGTTGGCAGCGAAGTTACCCGCCGCTACGGAGCTGCGGGCCTGCCGGAAGACACGATCAAGCTGACATTTGAAGGCTCAGCGGGCCAGTCATTCGGCGCATTCATTCCTTCCGGCATGACGCTTCGCCTCAATGGCGATGCCAACGATTATGTCGGCAAAGGTTTGTCCGGGGGCAAGATCGTTGTTTCTCCGCCGGTCGGCTCCGGCTTCCTCGCCCATGAAAACATCATTATCGGCAACACGGCGCTTTACGGCGCGACTTCCGGCGAAGCCTATATCCGGGGCGGAGCAGGCGAGCGGTTCGCCGTGCGTAATTCCGGGGCGATGGCGGTCGTCGGCTCGGTTGGCGACCACGGCTGTGAGTACATGACCGGCGGCCGCGTAGTCGTTCTCGGCCCGACAGGTCGAAACTTCGCCGCGGGAATGTCCGGTGGCATCGCGTATGTCTTAGATGAAACCGGCGATTTTGCGTCTCGTTGCAACAAGCAGATGGTGGGTTTGGAAAAATTGGGCGACATCACGGAAATTGAAGAAGTTCGCCAGATGGTCCGCCGCTACGCTGAGTACACCGGCAGCAACCATGCCGCCCGGCTTTTAGAGTCCTGGGAAGAAACCGTGCCGCGCTTCATCAAAGTTATCCCGCACGACTACCAGCGGATGCAGGACGCCATTGCCCGCGTGGAAGCGTCAGGCCTTAGCGGCGACGAGGCGCTCCTGGCAGCATTTGAGTCCAATGCAAAAGACACAGCGCGGGCTGGGGGCGGGTAGACGGCCCCCACCCCCGGTACTTCGTACCGACCCCTCCCCCACTTCGTGAGAGAGGGGTAAGACAAATACGGAACATCCTCATCTTCACCTCTCTCCCGCTTGCGGGGGCAGGGGTCGGTACGAAGTACCGGGGGTGGGGGCAGATTTAGAACATACGAGACCACACATGGGAAAACCGACTGGCTTTATTGAATATCTGCGCGAGCTGCCCTTAGACCGCACCGCCACCGAGCGGATCAAAGACTGGAAAGAGTTTCACCTGCACCTCGGCGAGAAAAAGCTGCGCGAGCAGGGCGCACGGTGCATGGACTGCGGCATCCCGTTTTGCCATACCGGCACGACATTGAACGGCATGGCGTCTGGCTGCCCGGTCAACAATCTTATTCCTGAGTGGAACGACTTGGTGTACCGGGGGCTGTGGCGCGAAGCGCTTGATAGACTGCACAAAACCAATAACTTCCCGGAGTTCACGGGCCGCGTCTGCCCCGCACCCTGCGAAGGGGCGTGCGTTCTCGGCATCAGCGCTCCGCCGGTGACGATCAAGAACATTGAATGCGCGATTATTGACAAAGGCTTTGAGGAAGGCTGGGTGGTCGCCGAGCCGCCGGAGCGGCGCACCGGCAAGCGCGTGGCCGTCATCGGCTCCGGCCCCGCCGGCCTGTGCGCTGCCGCCCAACTCAACAAAGCCGGTCATCTGGTGACCGTCTTTGAGCGCGGCGACCGGGTCGGCGGCCTCTTGACTTACGGCATTCCGAACATGAAGCTCGGCAAAGAACTGGTAGACCGCCGAGTCAAGCTGATGGAGCAGGAAGGCATCGCGTTTCTGACCAACACTGAAGTCGGCAAAGACTATGCGGCTGACTTGTTGCTGAAAGAGTTTGATGCCGTCGTTCTTGCCACCGGCGCGACCAAGCCGCGCGGGCTGCCAACGATCGAAGGCGGCGATCTGCACGGCATCCACTACGCGATGGACTTTCTGACGGCGAACACGCAGAACGTGCTGGACGGCGAGCCGAGCAAAGGTTTTGTGAACGCTCAAGGCAAAGACGTTGTCGTGATCGGCGGCGGCGATACAGGAACAGACTGCGTTGGGACTTCCGTGCGCCACGGCTGCCGCTCTTTGGTCCAGCTTGAGATTCTGCCGAAGCCGCCGATGTCCCGCGCCCCGGATAACCCGTGGCCGCAGTGGCCGAAAGTGTACCGCTTGGACTACGGCCAGGAAGAAGCGCTGGCCGTATTCGGCTCCGATCCGCGCGTTTACTGCACCACGGCCAAAAAGCTGGTCGGCGACGCCGACGGCCACGTTAAAGAAGTCCACACGGTCCAGATTGACTGGCAGCATGATGATAATGGCCGCTTTGTGCCGGTCGAGGTTTCCGGCACGGAAAAAGTCTCTCCCGCGCAATTAGTATTACTGGCGATGGGATTTGTTGGGCCGGAAGACACACTCCTGGAACAAATGGGCGTCGCCCGCGACGCTCGTTCTAACGTCCAGGCCAAGTACGGCGACTACGCGACAAGCCTTCCCGGCGTCTTCGCGGCAGGCGACGCCCGGCGCGGCCAAAGCCTGGTTGTCTGGGCCTTCAATGAGGGCCGGGGCGTCGCCCGCGAGTGTGACCGCTTTTTAATGGGTGAAACAAGCCTGCCATAAGCAGTGGCGGCAGCCGTTGACACCGAGGATGCTTCTATGGGCCATGTCTTGCTGAGTTTGGCGGAGTTTGTGCTGGCGCTGGGCGTGATCGGCGTATTTCTTGTTGTGGCGCTTGTGCTGGGTTTGGGGCTGGCGGCAAAGGCCATAGCCCGGATGTTCGGCAGCGGGCGGCAGGAGCCTGTTAGACTGTCTGAAATGGACTTGCTCCGGCAGAGGCTGCTGGACGCCCAGACGACCGCCTATGAG
The DNA here is from genome assembly GCA_964246575.1 of uncultured Armatimonadales bacterium. Lineage (GTDB taxonomy): Bacteria > Armatimonadota > Armatimonadia > Armatimonadales > Capsulimonadaceae > JANXMY01. The sequence continues at coordinate 2,819 of CAXTRL010000064.1, read as the reverse complement.
TCTGCCGTGGCATCCGAAAAGACCATTCAGCAGTTGCAGCAAAAACTGCAAGCGCTGGAAGCGGAGTGTGCGCCTGGCGTTGTTTCCGCCCGCTGGTGAAGGGTGTTCTGCTCTACTGATTGACACTCAGGCGCGGATATGGTACACTGTTGTCAGTCAAATGCAACTGGATGAGCGTAAACAGAAAATTTTAGGCGCGGTGGTGCGCGGCTATGTGGAGACCGTGAAGCCGCTCGGCAGCGAAGAACTGGCGCAGCGGCATCAATGGGGCATCAAAAGCGCGACCATTCGTAATGAACTGGCGGAGCTGTCAGACTTGGGATTTTTGCGCCAGCTTCATACCAGCGCCGGGCGTATTCCGTCGGATCAAGGTTACCGATTTTATGTGGATCACCTGATGGCAGCCCAGCCGCCGGATGAGTCGGTGACGCCGATCCTGGACGAAGACGCGCAGGCGCTGGAAATGGAGCGGCTGCTGCGCCGCACCTGTGCGCTGCTCACCCGCACGACCTCCTACACGTCGGTTGCGACGCCGCCGCGCCCCGCCGACACCCAGGTCAACCAGATTTTCGTAACGCCCGCCGGCGATGACCGCCTGCTGCTGGTGCTGATCCTCAGCACCGGGCAAGTGGAAAATCGGCTGCTTTGCCCGGCCCCACCGGAAGCGGCGTCGGCTTCGGCAGCCGAAATGGCTGCGGTCGGGAACGCTCTCAGTGCAGCTTTTGCCGGGCAGGCGCTTGACGCGCTGCCGGGGCTGACGTTTGCCGCGCCGGATGAGTTTTCGCCGTCCTTGCGGGCGCTGTACAGTGTCCTAGTCTCGGCAGCCCAGCAAATGGCCCAGGCCGCTGCCGATGACGACAGCTTGTACCTAGAGGGCACCAGCGAGATTTTGCGTCAGCCAGAGTTTCGGGATGTCGCCAAGATTGAATGCGTTTTGGAAACGCTTCAGCGCGGCACTTTGCTGTTTCAAACCTTGTCCCGCGCCCTGCTTGGCGCGGACGTCACCGTGGTCATTGGAGCCGAAAACCATGTTCCGGCGATGACTGAATGCAGTGTTGTTTCCGCCTCCTACTACGTTGGAACCCGCAAGCGCGGCACACTTGGCGTTGTCGGCCCGACCCGGATGGACTACGACCGGGCCGTTCCTGCGGTCGGCTTTTTCTCGCGCACACTCAGCCGAACTTTAACGCGGCTGGCCGGCCTGTCCTAACTTCAGCTTTCATGCCGGTTTCGTCCGGCGCTTTAGACGCCAGAACTTTTGGCGAAGGTGATTCCAATGCTGCGATTATCCCTTCCGCTTCCCTGCCTGCTGTGTTATGCCTGCTTGCTGCAATCAAGCTTGCCTGCTCACGGCGATCCAGTCCCCCAGCCTTTATTGCCCGCTGCTCAGGTGCCGCTGGACCTGCTGCCGCTCAAAAAAGCGTTAGCTTCTCTGGCTGGCACGGCTCCGCTTCAGTCCCATACGACGATCCGCATGACCGGCACACGGGCCGGCGTTTCCGTCATGCTGCGCGAAGACATCCAGATTGTGTGCCGTTATCCAAACCGTTTCCATGCCGTGCTGACCCAGTATGATTCTTCGGGCGGTCCTCAAGAAAAGCTGATTGTTGTCTCCAACGGTACCCTAGTTTGGACGTACCGGCCTGGCCTTGCAGAGTATTCCGTCACAAGCCTTGCAGCCTGGAAGAAAGCGGACAACGACATACCCACTTTGGGTCTGGTCATCGGCGGCTTTTACCTTGGGGCCGGCAGGCCGCTGGTGCAGGGAGTTCACAGCGTCACTCCGGCGAACAGCGCCCAGGTGCAGACCGTTCTCCAGCAGATGGAAGTTTCTTTGTCTCGCGAGGTCAAGTCCGCTGGCGGGCAGGATGATTATGTCTACAGCTTGACCCTGGAGAAACAAAATCTGGCGTATCAGTTTTATGTCGGCAGCCAGACCAATGCGCTGGCGCGTGTTGACATGACCGGCACTCAGAACGACATTCAGTTTTCTTACCGTGAAGACATAACGCGCATCTCCCCTGCCCCCACTTCTTCCGCTTCCACCTTCATATTCGCCCCGCCGCCGGGGGCCATCAAAACCGCCGCCGTTTCCGTGAACCCGTTCTGAGCTTCGGCTTTCTCCTGACGCTCCTTGACAGACTGCCCCGATTTTCGGTATAATTTGTGATAGAATACCGTAGAAAGGGGCGGCGCGAAGCCCATGCTCAGTTTATCCAAACGCGCGGATTATGCGCTTCTTGCCCTGTCCCATCTGGCGGCGGTCCAGGCGGCTGACCCGGCCCGACTGGTCAACACAAAAGAAATTGCCGAGCAGTACGAGATTCCGGCCGAGCTTCTGGCGAAGCTGTTGCAAACGCTCGCCAAGAACGGCATTGTCGCTTCTCACCCCGGCCCGACGGGCGGTTACCGCCTGCTGCGTGCCCCCAGCGCGGTCAGCATTTCCGAAATTATTACTGCGATTGACGGACCGCTTTCTATTTTGCCCTGTTCCAACGGCCAGGGCGAGACCTGCAAACAGTTCAGCCGCTGCACCATTCGCGACCCAATGGCTGAAATTGAACGGCGCGTCAAAAGCCTGCTGATGGAAATGACGCTTGCCGATGTCGGCGGCGTCTCCGCCTCAGACGAGGAGCCGGCCTGGTCTTTGCCTGATTTTTCCGCTCGCCGCTTCGCTGCCGGCCTGCCGATGGGCTAAAGAAGTTATGTTCCCAATTTATTTAGACAACAATGCCACGACAAAGACAGACCCGCGTGTTGTGGACACCATGCTGCCCTTTTTAACCGAAATCTATGGAAACGCCGCCTCGCGCAGCCAC
>CAXTRL010000063.1:0-13764 GCA_964246575.1 uncultured Armatimonadales bacterium | reverse complement strand
GCCACTGCTCAAAATGCGTCTGCCGCTCCCGCTTCTGCTCCGGGGTCAGCGTCTCTTGAAGCCGGTACCACTCCGACTGCAATTGGCACCAGTCCTCGTGCGTGCTGAGCGTCTGCCCGTACCGGCGGTCCGCCTGCTCCATCGCCGTCATGTCCGCCGCCACGGCAGGCTGCCGGGAAGGATCGCTGTCCGATTGCACGCAGTCCAGCAGCAGGGTCGTCAGCGGGCGGCTGTACGCGACGCCGTCGCGCTCCAACGCGGCCGTATGGATTCCGCGTCCGATTTCCTGCTGGAAGTCGTAAAGCAGCACCGCAAGCGGCAGCAGAAACAGCAGCCCGGTAACGATGAACCGAACCGGCAGCCGTCTTCGCCCTTGCTGGTAACGCGGGAGCTTCGCCTGGGTATGTTTACTCTTTTTCATGGTTGCCGTGAAATAAGTCTGTGTTCAATAACAGGGGTTTTCGCGAGAAAGTGTATTCGGAGTATCGGCAGAAGGCGGGAAAAGCAAGAGGAACCGCCGCTTTTGTTTCCATCATCTCTTTCCGTTATAAATTCTCTACTCTGCATAAATTTGGGCGAAATGCCGATAAAGATGCCATGGTGCAAAGCGTTGACGAAACAGGTAACCGAAGCAGTGACCGGAGCATTGAGCGGCTGGCCTACCGTAAAATCAGCGATTACGTGCTGGTTCGCGCGATTGGGCGCGGCACCCACTTTACGCTGTACCAGGCGATAGACCCGCGCGGCGGGCGGATGGTAGTCATCAAAATCCTGCATGTCGCGCCGGGGAAGCCGATGGCGGAAGGGGATATGGACCTCGCGCGGGTGCTGGAAACGCGTTTGCAGCGGGAAAGCCAGGCGCTGTCGGCGCTGTCGCACCCGAACATTCCCGCTATCTACGAAATGGGCGAGCAGGACGGCCATCCGTTCCTGGTCATGGAATATCTGGTCGGCCATCCGCTGCGCCAGCATCTGGATCAAGGGGCGCTGCCGGTGGCCGAAGCGGCGTGGATTTTGGAGCAGGTCGCCCTTGCGGTAGACGCCGTCCATGCCGAGGGCATTCTGCACCGAGACATCCGGGCTTCCAACATCATGCGCCTGCACGACGGGCGCATCAAGCTGGTCGAGTTCGGCCTGGCCCGGCAGCCGGGGGACGCCACGGTCACGCTGATGGGAAGTTTAGTGGGGGAACCGGCGTATATGGCCCCGGAGCAGCTTCGGAACCAGCCCGCGTCGCCGTCCAGCGATCTTTGGGCACTGGGCGTACTGCTGTACGAAATGCTGGCCGGCAGGCCGCCGTTTGAAGGCGCGAACTTCCAGATGGTAGCGCATCAAGTCATCATGGGCCAGCCCGCGCCGGTGCCGCACCTGCCGCCCGCCGTGCAGGAAGTCTTACACCGGGCGCTGGAAAAAGACCCCGCGAACCGCTACTTGCAGGCCAAAGACATGGTCGCCGCCCTGCGGAAAGCCGTGGCAAGCTCTTCCCCCATCCAGTCCCGCCCCGCTGCCGTTCAAGCCGCTCCGGCCCGGCCTGCGCGGGAGATTGACATCCGCGTGCCGGTCCTTCTTGCGATCCTAGCGGCTTCCGCCGTCATCGGCCTTTTGATCGCGCATCTCGGCCCTCGCGCCGCACCGACGGCATCCGCCGCAACCCTGCCGCCCCCTTCGTTCACGCACCGGGCATCTTTCAGCCGCACCCTTCGCTAAAATCGTTTGGTAGGCGCAGGCGGCCAGATCTTTGGCGGCGGTTCTTCTGACGCCGCTTCTTGGGCTGCCGGGTGCGACCCTTGCGACAGCCGCGCCGCCCGCCGGTTCCATGCCAGGTGAAACGGCAGGCAAAACCCAAAAAAGAGCAGCGGCAGGCTTAAAATAATCCCAATCACCGCCAGCCGAAAACCCGTGTTCGCCGTCATCGCCGACAGCGTCGCCAGCGTTTCCGCCGCCCCCGCTGGCACGCCCCAATGCTGCCGCGCAGCCACTTTCGGCCCCAGCACGCAAGCCGCTCCTCCTAAAATAACCAGCAGCGCCCCCACCCCTGACAGCGCCACGAAGAGCCGCACCCAGATCCAGGGCTGCATCGGCACATCCCGCGCCGGACGCAGCGGCAGAAACGGCCCCCACGTCCAGTCCATATCACTCTGCCAGTTAAAGAACCTTTCCCAACTCGGTTCCTGCTTCCTCATATTTTCATTGTTTCCGCTTCACTGGCTTTACCCTGTTTCCGACGCCAGGCGCTTACGGAAAGTCCCCAGCCGAGAACGCTCAGAAGCAATCCTGCACTTCCATAATATGCAAGCGTTCGGACACCCGCACCGCCGTTCGCTTGACCCGCCTGGTGGAGAGCCGCGCTCAGGCCCAGATAGTGTACGTACCAGGCCGTGCTTCCAAAAAGAGCGGCGTCGTATAGGAAGTGAGTCAGCATCGCCGGGAAAATGGACAGGCCCCGCAGGACAAGAACTCCCAACAGCGCTCCAAACAAAACCCGCACAGCAAATCCTTGTACATCCAGATGCACCGCCGAAAACAGCACAGATCCCAGTCCAATTGCTGCCCAGGCCGGCAGCCGCTTGACCAGCGCCCGCTGCAACACGCCTCGAAAGAAAAGCTCCTCGCCAAAAGCCGCCGAAAGGGGCAGCGCCAGCGTCATCGCGAGGGGATTCTGCTGAAGCAACGGCAACAGGAACGCGCTACTGGATTTCTGTCCTGTCATACTCCACGGCCAGACGTGGCTTTGAAGGACAATCAGCACTTGCGCCGTAGCGGTACAGCCCAGCGCCAGCAGCGCCGCACCCAGATACTCTCGTCCGCTTGCCTGCCGCCACGCAAATGCTTCAGTAAGTTTCTGCCGCCCAATCAGCGCCCATAGCAGGGCTGGGAACGCGAAGAACAGCAATTCCCCGAGGACCATCACAACAACAATCATGATCCCAAACCAATCCGGCAGATTAGTCATATTCATAGATTTGGCAGATCGTCAGCAGACAGTTATTTGTTTGATCTTGCGTAGTCAGCCAGCAGGCCGTAGCGGAGGCCACGGGCGCTGAGAAGGAAGCGGTCGGCGTGGAAGTAGGTCAGGAGGGTGTCTAGGATGAGCGCTCCGGCGACAATGACGTCGGCGCGTTTGGGTTCCAGGCCGGGAATGGCGCGGCGCTCTGCCAGAGGGACGGAGGAAAAGCGGGACAGCGCGGCGGCGACATCAGCAGCGGAAAGCGACGCGCCGTGAATGGCGTCGGGATCCGGTTGAGTGAGGCCCTGAGTCACGGCAGCGATGTTGAGGGCCGTGCCGCCGATGCCGGCAACTAACGGCGGCGTGTCCGGCTGTGGGAAAGTCGCAAAGGCATCCGAAGCGAACTGACGCGCTTGGTCCAGTTCAAAGAGCGTCGGCGGGTCGGAAGACAGGAAGCGCTCGTAGAGGCGCACCGCGCCGATATTCAGGCTTTTATAACGCCCTACCCCGCCGGCGTCGCCTAAAATCAGCTCGGTGCTGCCGCCGCCGATGTCAAACACAAGCAGGGACGCGGCTTCGGGAATAGCGAGGGTGGCGTCGGAGCGGACGGCGGCATACGCAAGCTGCGCTTCCCGGTCGCCGGTGATGATTTCGACTTCGACGCCTGACGCTTTGCGCACCTGGCGGATAAACTCCGGGCCGTTGGCGGCGTCTCGCAAGGCGCTTGTCCCCGCCCCCAGCACGACCTCCGCGCCTTGCGCTTTGGCCGCGTCCGCGAACCGGGCAATCGCGTCCAGCGTGCGGGTCATTGCCGCTTCGCTGAGGCGGCGCGACTTGTCGACGCCTTCGCCCAGGCGCGTCACATCCGACTGCTCGGACACGACTGACAGTTGGCCGGAGTCAGACACATCGGCGACGGTCATTTTAGTGGAGTTGGTTCCAATGTCAATCGCAGCAAGGCGCATATTTAGACTGCTTTCAATTCGGCAGACGGCGGCTGGCCCGGCGTCAGCGTCAGAATTGCGTAACGAGGGCGACCACTAAAATCGCGGTCTGAATTGCTGACTCGCAGCCCGCCCAGGCTGCCGGGATTGACCCACAAAATGCCGCCGACCCGGCGGACGAAAGGCGTGTGCGTATGGCCGCAGACGACCACCTGGGCCTGGGTAGCCGCAGCCATATCCACCAGGCGCGTGTCGGGGGTCCAGGTGCCGATTCCTTCCCGGCTGCCGGGGGAATAGTGCGTTAAAACAACCGGCACGCCGTCCAAGTCTAGGCCGATCTCGGCAGGCAGTTCCCGCAGCCACCAGCGGGTTTCGTCCGAGATCGCCAAACTGTCATGCCGGATGGCCGCCAGCTTGTCGGGGCGCGAACCGGCCCATTTTTTGCGGTACTCGGCTTCGCGCTCTGGGAACAGCGCAACGTTTTTGTCGTAGTTGCCTTCCACGCAGACGCACTGCGGATGCTCCCGCAGGAACTGAACACAGGCTTCGGGGTCCGGGCCGTAGCCGACGTTGTCCCCGGCATTTAGCACCAGACGATCCGCGAGGCCATCTGCCTCAATGGCCTTCCAGACCGCTTGGAGCGCGGCGAGATTGCCGTGAATGTCACTAAAAAGGGCATATTGCACTGGCTAATCGCCCAGCGTTTTTTGAAGGCGTTTGCGGCGGGTGCGAAGATCTTCAATTAACGCAGCCTGCTTCTTGGGAGACAGCTTGGGGGCATCGTCAGCGGCGCTTTGCAGGAGGGCGGCGATCTTGTCCAATGTTCGAACCGCTTCCTGAAGCTGCTTTCCGGAAAGTGTGTCCGGGCCTTCGGCAAGCTCCGAGGCTACGGAATCAAGCTTGTCAAGCTGCCGGTCTAAAGCTTTGTCGCGGGACTTGTCGGGGATTTGGCCTTTCAAGCGGGCCGACGCATCGCCGAGCTTTTGGAACACGTCCTGCACGTCTTGATTGGCCGCCGCCAACCCCAAGTCAATGTCTAAGGGCGCGGACGCAGGCAGCGGGGCCGAGGGCAAATCCAGCCAGGCTTTGATCTTGACGGCATTGCCCATGCCGACCCCTTTGACGCCGCCGATTTGTTCTGCGGTCGCGCGGCGCAAATCTTCCTGCGTCACCAGTCCTGCTTGCGCCAGCGCCAGCCGCCGGGTTTCGCCGAGATAAGGAACGCCTTCCAGCTCAGACTTCGGCCCGGCATTGCTTGCAGCTAAAGCGTCATCGCCATACACGGTTTGTACGGCTTCTTCCAGAACCGCTTTGTCTACAGCAGCCGTGGCGTCGTTTTTTTCGTTTTGAGGGGCAGGCGCAGGCGTTTTGCTCATGGGTTGGGTAAACTTTCTTCACTCGGCAATTCCAAGCCGGGGACTTCGACGACGGACGCATCTTCCAGCGGAACCAGCATCAGCAAAAACTGGCGCTTGTAGCCTTGATGCTGCAATTTGTTCCAGTACGCGATAAACTTGGCGTACAGCGCGGCCCGCTCGGACTGCTGGGTTTGGATCAAGCGCTCTAGGCCCGGACGGATCTCCGAGCGGCTGTGGGCATGGGAATCCAGAAACGCTTGCAGCAACGGCCCGCGCACGTCCCGATCGTGGATTTCGCCGATCTGCTCTTGAACAAGCTTCGCTTGGCTATAAACTTTGTCAAAGTCTTTGCCGCTGAAGCAAGGCGCAAAGATTTCCAGCGTGTAGCGCAGGCGCTTGGCGGCGATCCGCATGTTGTGCAGCTCGGCTACGTTGGCGGGGTCGCTGATATAGGGCGCAAACTGGTACAATTCTTCCAGGCGGGTATGGAGCATCAGCGGCGCGTTGGAGCGCAGCGCTTCCTGCGGGCTGACGGCATACAAAGGCAGCGCTTTAGCCATGTGTCTCTTTCTTGCGGCGTTTCGGCGTGTCGCCAAGCAGCTTGCCGAAGTCTTTCAAGAACGCGCTTTTTTCCAAACGGTTCAGCTCTTTGACGAGCAGCACACGCTCTTGGTTACGTTCGTGCTTTAAGTGGTCCGTAAACGCTTGAAGGCCGATTTTTTCGCTTTCCGGGGCGGCGTCGGTCGCGGCCTGCATGAACTCGATTTGAACGTCGCCGTCGCGCACCGCGCCTAAAGCATCGGTAGTCTTGGCAACTTCTTTTTCTATCGCCGTGAACGGCTTCGGCGGAAACGCGGCGGCGAACACGGACAGAGCGGCGCGGAGGCGGCGGGAGGCGACCCGCATGTCGTGGAGCGCTTCAATATCGTCTCCCTGCCGGGTGCCTCCAAGATGAGACATCATCTCGTTAAGCTGCTGCCGGAGAGACGTGTGCGCGGCTTCGTTGAAGGTCGCGTCGGGTGCAATGTCATACGCAGATTTAGCCATAAGTGTTTTCAATCATACCCGCCTTTGGCGTGTTTGTCACCAAACACGTCACAATTTTTCAACAAACGCCGAGCAGACACATGACACACATTGAACTCCCAACGCGAGTCGCCTACGGTGAGCGTCCCTTTCGACTCGAACCCGGCACAGCCGCGCCGGGCAGCGACATCTATGCCGCGTCTCCCGAAGACAGAGCGGCGGCGGTGAAGGCCGCGTTTGACCTCGGCATCACTTATTTTCATGCGGCTTATGAGCGCGAGTCGCAGTCGCTCGGACAGTCTCTCAAAACATTGGGCGTTCGGGAACAAGTCACCCTCAGCACCACCGACGGCGACGCTTTAGACCGCTGCCCGGACACCGAAGACGGCGCGGCCCAAGCCATTCGCGGGGCCATCGCCCGCAAGCGTGAACTCTTAGGCGTGGACATATTGGATGTGTTTCTACTGTATGATTTCCGGCCTGAAACACATACGCCACAACGCCTCGCCGGGGCAAAACTTGCGCTCCAAGAAGCACAGTCGGCGGGACACATCAAACACATCGGCGCAACGTGTTACGAAGCCTACGACAGCCTCGCAGACACATTGGAAACAGACGCGCTGACACTGGACATTGTCGTCGCGCGGTATAATCATTTGGACCAAGCCGCCGCAACGCGCTTGTTTCCGCTATGCCGCGCCAAGAACATCACGACACTGGCCGCCCAGCCGTTCGCGTGGGTCGGCGGCGTTCCGTTTGTCCGGTTCCCAAACACCTGGCGCTACCGCAATCTGACCAAGAACTTTTACGGCTTCACGGCAAGTCAGGCGCATCTCTACTGGATAAGTCAGCAGCCGAACATAGAGGGCATCCTAGTCTCCATGCAGACACAAGAACAGATCGCCGAGAACGTCGCCGCATTGCAAATCACCAAGACCCCAACCGGCCTAGAGTCCTTGTTTGACTCGTTTGCCGAAGCCATCACGAGAACCAAAGAAGGCTGGCGCGGCCTGCTGCAAGACGAGCAGTGGGAATACCGCGCCGCCGCCGAAACACACTTGCAGCGCCGAAAGAAGCCCACATGAACGAGCCGCAGGGTATCCGGGTTGGCGCAAGCGCCGTGATCGTGCGGGATGACACCGTTCTCCTGATCGGCTACGACCTCAGCGACGGCTCCGGCTTTCATCTCAACTTTCCCGGCGGCGGCGTGAAGGACGGGGAAGGATTGCATGAGGCTGTCCAGCGCGAAGTGCGGGAAGAAGCGGGTGCGGAAGTGGAGGTTGGTCCGCTCCTGTTCGTGACGGAATATGTGCCGTCGCAGCATGGCAATCGGTACGGCACGACGCAGAAACTCAGCCTGTTCTTCCGCTGCACCTTGCGTCCCGGCAGTGAGCCACAGCAGCCGCAGTCACCTATTGACGCTCAGGCAGGAGTTTACTGGGTTCCGCTGTCCGATCTGCCGACTGTTCCCCTGCTGCCCGGCATTGGGGCGCGTGTGCGAGCGGCTCTGACGAATGCGACATTTGGGGAAGATCCCTTCGTCTTAAACTGGCAGTAGAGTAGACTGAAGGACATCGGCGGCGCAGGAAGAAACAAGTTCAGATGCCCCCTAGCCCCCAATAATGGGGGAACAAGACAGAAAAGAACAACAAAGCCCTTCCTAAATCATGTCCCCCATTATTGGGGGCTGGGGGAAGTCTTGTGGGCTCTCATGCAGCCTTTAGATACAACCAGAAGGCTTTCCGAACTCAATAAACTGCAACAGAAAGAACGACTACATATGATTGATTTATCGAGTGATACAGCCACAAAGCCGTCGGACGGGATGCGGCGGGCGATGGCGGCGGCGGAAGTCGGGGACGAACAGCGGCGGGAAGATGCGACAACTAATGAATTGCAGGAGCGTGTCGCGGACATGCTCGGCAAGGAAGCGGCCTTGTTCCTGCCGTCGGCAACGATGAGCAATTTGATTGCCTTGAAGACGCACCTCAAGCCGGGCGATGAGTTTATCGCCACCCACAACGCCCACATTGTTGTCTGGGAAGGCGGGGGATATGCGGCTGTCGCGGGGGCGTCGGTCAATGCCCTGCACACGGAGCGCGGGGTTTTCACGGGTCAGCAAGTGGTAGATGCCATCCGGCCCGATGACCCGCATTATGCCCGGACACGTTTGGTGTGTGCCGAAAACACGCACAACGCCGGCGGCGGGACAGTTTGGACAGCCGCCCAGCTCGCCGATGTGTCCAAGGCGGCAAAAGCAAACGGGCTGGCGATGCACCTGGACGGCGCACGGCTGATGAACGCGGCGGCAGCCGCGCAGAAGCCGCCGCGAGACATCGTGAGCATGTTTGACAGTGTGACGCTGTGCCTGTCCAAAGGCTTGGGGTGTCCCATTGGCGCGGTACTGGCTGGATCGAAAGACTTCATTGAAGCAGCCTGGCGGCCCAAGCACATGCTGGGCGGCGCGATGCGTCAGTCGGGAATTCTGGCAGCGGCGGGCTTGTACGCTCTGGAGCATAATCTGGGGCGGCTGGCGGAAGACCACGCAAATGCCAAGCGTCTCGCGGCGGGTTTGTCGGAGATGCCGGGGGTGTCGGTGGATGTGTCCCGCGTCCAGTCCAATCTCGTCTTCTTCTCGGTGCAGGGCATGACCGGCGACGAAGCGCGGCAGCGTTTGGAAGCGGAAGGCATCCGCATGAGCGGTTCCTACGGAATGCTCCGGGCGGTGACGCATTTGGACGTGTCGGCCAGGGACATTGACACGGCACTCGACGCGGCGCGGCGGGCGTGGCGATAAGTATCTCAAAGTGCCGGGGTTGTAGAAAACCCCGGCATCTGCATGGACAGGAGCCAGTTTGGACATCAGCGTCATTGGAGCGGGCGGAGCGATTGGGCGAGAAATTGTGGCGCAGCTTGTCGCCGGGCGGGTCTTGAAACCAACGGAGCGCTTGCAGCTTGTCGGCAAGCGTGGCGGAGCATCGGAGCGGGTGCTGTACGGCTTGCGCTCGGACCTCACCGACGCTTACGCGGAGAACGCGCCGCAGATGGACATTGCGCTTGGGCCGGAGGAAGTGGTCGGGGACGTCCTTGTCATGGCGGCAGGCGTGACCCCCGGCCCAAGCACCCACGGCGGGACGATGTCACGTGACGATGTGGCCCATGCCAACCTGCCGGTCTTTGCGGCCCACGCGCAGGCTATCGCCGCGCACGGGCAGGGCCATGAAGTCGTGCTGATGGTCACGAACCCCGTGGAGCTGGGAGTCGCGGTCATGGCCCGGCATCTGGGCGCACGGCGGGTCATCGGCATCGGCGCGTACTCGGATTCCTTGCGGTTCCGGCGGGAAATCGCAGCGGATTTAGGTGTCCCGCGCCAATTAGTGTCCGGCTATGTCGCGGGGGAACACGGCGCAAATCTCGTGCCGCTGTGGAGCAGTGTCCGGGTGTACGGCCTGAACGACGGTGAGACGGCAGACGCAGTGAACGCCTTGTGCGGCGGGCGGCTTTCAGATTATCCGGCCCGTGTGGCATTGGCCCGCGACTCCATTCAGCATTTAGTTCACACCGAGACCCGCGCCGCGTTTGAGGCTGTTGAGACGTTCCCACCGGACATCCGGGTCCAGCTTCGGCCTGAGCTGACCCATTTGTCAGGGTCTCGCACGGTCATGGCGACGGCGAATGTGACGGTAGACATGGTGCGGCAGATGATGGAAGGCCGCGAAATGAGCGTCGCCGGCCAGGTCATGCTGGAAGGCGAAGGCGTCTATGGCATCCGGGGCGTCCTCGGCCTGCCGCTGCTGGCGTCCAATCAAGGCGTCGTCCGCGTCCTGTCTCCCCCACTCTGGCAGGAAGAAGCCCGCGCCCTGCACGAAGCCGCCGCCGCGATTACCGAAAAAGTCAACCGGTGGCAGGCGGCGTAGCAACCCCGGCACTACCAGTGCCGGCTTTACGTCTTCGTCATGCAATCGTGTGCAGGATCACCAGCAGGGAGCCGGCGCTGATGGCGAGCCACAGGGCGATGCCCTGGGCCATCGGCTTCCAGCCGACGGCGCGGAGGGTCTTCTGGGAAATGCCCGCGCCGATGAGAAACAGCGTCAAGGTCAGGCCGACAGTGGCAACGTGCGAAATGGCAGGCGACGCGGCGGCGACGCCGGGAAGGAAGCTGCGGGCGACGGAAGCCAGCCCGAACAAGCCGATAAACCACGGGATTTGCAGCTTGCCCTGCGCTTTAGCCGGAGTCTGATGCGGGTCAAAGCCGATGGTTGCGTGGGTCACTCCGGCAGCCGCCGGCGGTGCCTGGCGAAAAGCAAACGCTGCGCCGAGGGCGACGGGGACAATCCACAAGGCACGGGAAAGCTTAACGGCGGTGGCGGTCTGCAAGGCAGGCAGGCCGTAGCGGGCGGACGCGCCGACGACGGAAGAAATGTCGTGGATGGCGACGCCCGCCCAGGTTCCGAACTGGGTTTGCGACAAGTGCAGGGCGTGGCCGATGAGGGGAAAGACGTACAGCGCGACGGCGTTCAGCAGAAAGACCGTTCCCATCGCCACCGTCATTTCCCCTTCGGCAGCGCCGATCACCGAGCCGACGGCGGCAATCGCCGAGCCGCCGCAAATCGCCGTTCCCGACGTAATCAGCACCGATGTCTTAGCGTTAATTTTGAGAAACCGGCCTGCAAAGTAACCCAGTACGAGTGTTCCGGTGATGCTTCCCGCCGCAAGCATCATTCCGCTTTTGCCGGCAGCCAGCACGACCGCGAGGTTCATGCCGAAGCCAAGCGCCACAACGCAGGCTTGCAGAAGCAGCTTCGCTGCATTTTTACTGGCTTGGGCGAAGGGGTTTCCCAGGGTGAGCGCCAGCCCCATGCCAAGCGCGAGGGCCAGCGCGGGCGAGGCCCGGGGGGACAGGCAGAACGCGGCGGCGGCGACAAACGCCGCCTGCCGAACAGGCAGGACGGCATGATTTTTGTCAGCGGCGGCGATGGAAAGCATGATTGTCTCGTTTCTGTGGACATCTACAGCCTCAATTTACCCCAGCAGATGATATAATACAAATACATCTTTTGCATATGCGCCATAATTTCTGTCTATGAATATCAACCATTTGGCGATCTTCCACGCGGTTGCCGAGGAACACAGCATGAGCCGGGGCGCGGAGCGGCTGTGCATCAGCCAGCCTGCCGTTTCCAAGCAGATCAAAGACCTGGAAGCGGCGCTTGGGGTGACGCTTTTTGACCGGCTGCCGCGCGGCCTGCGGCTGACGGGGGCCGGGGACGTGCTGGCCGGTCATGCCCGGCGCTTATTTGCCGCTGAAGCCGACGCCGAACGGGCCATCGCCGAGCTGAAAGGGCTGGTGCAGGGGCGGCTGACGGTCGGGGCCAGCCTAACCATAGGCGATTACCTGCTGCCGCAGATTTTGGGGGCATACCACTTAAAGCATCCCGGCATTGAACTGCATTTGGAGATCGCCAACACGCAGGTTATCCAGCAAAAGGTGCAGGAAAATTCGCTGGATGTCGGGCTGACGGAAGGCTTTGTGGAAAACGCCGACTTGGAAGCGGAAGTTTTCAGCAAAGACGAGTTAGTGGCCGTTGTTCCGCCGGGTCATCCGCTGCTTTGGGAGAACGCAGTTTCAGCAGTGCGGTTTTGCGCGGAGCCGTTTTTGATGCGCGAGCCGGGGTCGGGAACCCGCGAAGTGGTGGAACGGGCGCTGGCAGGGTGCGGGATTCATGTGACGCCGGCGATGTCTCTGGGCAGCATTGAGGCCATCAAGCGCGGCGTAGCTTCGGGTCTCGGCGTCGCAATAATTTCCAGGCTGGCGCTGGAAACCGAGTTTCAAGCAGGCCTGCTTTGCCCGCTGGCGCTGCCCGATTTGACGATCACCCGCCCCTTGCACCTGGTCCGCCTGCGCGGCAAGTCTGTCGGCCCCGCCGTGCAGGCATTTTTGGATTTGCTCCATTCGCGCTGACATCTTGTGTCCGAAATGATGCAGAAGCGGGTAGAATCAGGCAGTTGTTGCGATGTGAAGACTCCCAAAAGAGGTTTGCTTTGAATTATCCCCTGTCTCCGGGCAGTTCTGCTCCGGATTTCCAAATTTCTTCGGCCCCAGGCCAGCCGGCAAGATGCTTGTCTGGTCTGCGCGGTCAGCCGGTTTTGCTGGCCTTTTCGCCGCCGGGCTGGGACCCGGCGCAGGCGGAGGCGCTGGCGCAAATCAAGCGTATTTTAAGCCAGTTCGGTTCCGGCGAGCTGCTTGGCTTGTCGCCTGGCCCCGGCGCGGCGCAGGCCGAGTTTGCCGGCGAAGATGCACCGATTGCGGTGCTGACCGACGACCGGATACCAGCAGATGCCGCCGAACTTTACGGCGCTGCGGGCCGGCAGGCGCTGTTTGTGCTGGACGCGGACGGCGTGATCCGCTGGCAGTATGTGGCCGCGCCCGGCATGGCCCCCCAGGCGGAAGACCTGCGAGCCGCGCTTTTGTCGCTGCCCGCGCCGCACCCGTCCCAAGCGGACGTTGCGCGGCCCGGCCTAACCCGGCGCGAGTTCCTGGCCGCCGCGCTTGGCGTTGCCCTGGTGCTGGCCGTGCCGCCCCAGATTGCCCGCGCCCAAGACGCCGCGTCAGTTCCTGCCGTTTCACCCGCGCTTTTGCCGCCGTCTTCCGCCGGTACGATCCCAGTGACGCTGCATGTCAATGGCACGGCACACACGCTTCAGATTGAGCCGCGCGTGACCCTGCTGGATGCGCTGCGGGAGCGCATTGGGCTGACCGGCTCCAAGAAAGGCTGCGACCACGGCCAGTGCGGTTCCTGCACGGTCCATGCCGACGGCAGGCGGATCAACTCGTGTTTAGCGCTGGCAGTCGCGTATCAAGGCAAGCAGATTACGACCATTGAGGGCCTCGCTCAAGGCGACGTGCTGCACCCAGTTCAAGCCGCGTTTATCCAGCATGACGGCTTCCAGTGCGGCTTCTGCACTTCCGGGCAGATTATGAGCGCGACGGCACTTCTCCAAGAGCCGATTGGCCCAGCCGACGCCGACGTGCGCGAAAGCATGAGCGGCAACCTGTGCCGCTGCGGCGCGTACACCAACATTGTCGCCGCCATTCAAGACGTGCGGCAAGGGGATAAAGGGGAAACCAATGCACCCGTTTGAGTATTTTGCGGCTCCTGACGAGCAGACAACCGCATCCAGCCATGCCGTCGCGGGCGGCGCACCGGGCGCGGTAGACAACCCGGCGCGGTTTCTCGCGGGCGGCACGAACTTAATCGATTTAATCAAGCTGAACGTCGAGACGCCGTCGGTGCTGATCGATGTTTCACCGCTGGCGCTGACCCAAGTTACCCCGCTGCCGAACGGCGGCCTGTCCATCGGCGCATTGGTCACAAACGCCGATTTAGCGAATAATCCCACTGTCATCAAGAACTACCCGGCGCTGTCTCAGGCTATTCTCATGGGCGCATCGGCCCAGCTTCGGAACATGGCGACGACCGGCGGGAAC
>CAXTRL010000062.1:10697-13766 GCA_964246575.1 uncultured Armatimonadales bacterium | reverse complement strand
CGCGGGACCGGGACACGCTGACGGACCCGGCGGATAAGTTTTACTCGCTGTCCCCCAAAGTGCGCGGCAAGGCTGATGTCCAGAACCCGTCCAAGTGGACGCAGATTACATTCGTGAACAGCGGTGCGGGGACGCCGTCCACGCCGGACAAAATCGTTTGCGCCAAAGTGTCCGGGCAGTTCCCGCGCGTCAACGGCACGATTGTTTCCGGCGACTGGCCCGCCGCCACCCAAATTGGTTTTGGAACCGAAGCGATCGAGGCGCCCGCGCCGACGGTGGCCGAAGAGCCGAACACCAGCGAGTCGCCGTTTGACAACCCACTCCTAACGGGCGTCGGTACGCCGGTCGCCGCACCGGCGGCGCAGGCCACTACCGGCATGATTGATCTGCCGAATGGCCACGGGTTCATCAAAATCGTTCCCGGCGGCATCAAAAACCCCACCGGCATGGCCGCGCCGCCTGCGGCGTCTGTTGGGCCAATTCGGACCCAAAAGATCGGCAAAGGGGAGTACCAAGTCGCGCAAGTTCCCGCGATGCCTAAGTATTCGTCGGACATGCCCTACGCGCCCGCGCCCGCCGGCGTCACCATCAACAGCGGGGCGTTCGTGCTGGGTGCGCCCAAGCCGCCCGCGTTTGTGATGGGCGTGTACCGGTTAGATTTCAATGCCGACACGCGCTCCGGCGGAAGCCAGAATGTTTGGAACGCTGCCGGAGGAACAACCCTAGCCGACCAGCCGATGAACGGCGCGGGACCGTGGTTTTCGGGCCTGCGGACCCAGTGGCACCGGCAGCAGTTGTCCGACATGCGCCTGGCGGGGATCGAAGTCGCTCTGCTGCGGACGGAGCCGAACGACCCGCAGTTAGGGCGCGAGCTGGATGCGTTCGTCGGGGCACTCAAAGAAATGAAGGCGGCAAAAGAAGATTACCCGCTGGTGGGCGTGGACGCCACGGCGGGCCAGCCCGATTTGGATTTGATCTTCGCCCATGTTCCGCCTGAGTTCCGGGCCATGCAGGATGTTCCCGGCGTCGGTCAGCCAGGCGTTCTCGTTTATGATTTAAGCTTGGGCGGCAGCGACGCCGCGAAGTCGCTGGCGGACGGCACGCCGATTGCGCGGGTTTTCCACAGCGACACGGTCGCCTCGGTTTCGCCGGGCCGGGTCGACAAAGACGGCGTTGCTCTGCGGCGCGGCGGGCGGGCGTATGACACGTCTTGGCAGGTCGCGCTGGTGTCTACGCCGGACCAGATCGTGGTGGATAGCTGGAACGATTTCGCGCACGGCACGGAAATCGCCGCGTCCCGCCAGTATGGCGAGCAGTATGTGGACGCCACCCGCGCCGAAGTCATCCAGTACGACGGCAGCCGCCAGTGGCACGCCAAGTACCTCTCCAACGCCGTGCCGCGCACGATTTTCCCCAAAACGCTGTACCAGATCCCCGTTCGCGTTGAAAACGCCGGCACCCTGCCCTGGCGGGCGGGCGAAGGCTACTCGCTGTCCACCCGCTGGTATCGCAACGGCAAGCTGTTTGACGACGGTGCGCCGCGCATTCCTATCGGCCAGGACGTGCCGCCGGGCCACACGCTGACCCTGTCTGTGGGCCTGGTCGCCCGCGACAACTTCGGCGAAGATTTGGAGCCGGGCGACTACACGCTGGTCGTAGATATGGTGCAGAGCCAGGACCGCTGGTTTTCGTATGCCGGGGACGCGCCCTTGCAGGTTCCCGTCTCGGTCATCGGCGCGGATGCGGGCCTGGGCGGCACGGCGGCAACGTTCCTCGGCACGGCGACGCCGGGCGTCGCCCAGGCCGGCTTAAGCGTCCCGACTTCCGTGCAGGTCCGCAACGACGGCTCAGCGTCGTGGCCCGCCACTTACACGCTGGGCTACAAAATCCAGACGACCGACGCAGACGGCGGCAATCCCAAAACCCTCGCCGAAGGCAAAGCGCCGGTCGGCAGTGATTCAATCACGCCGGGTCAGATCGCTTCCGTTAGCCTGCCGTTGACACTGACGGACAAGGCCGGCAAGCCGTTCGCGCCTGGCTCGTATCGCCTGCACTGGTTCGTTCAGCCCGACGCGCTCGGCACGCTGGTCAACGGCTCCTATGATGAGCCGCTTCAAATTGCGGACACGCTGCCTGTCGCCGCGTTTGTGCTGGCCGATGTCCCGCGCAGCGTGGATGCCGGCAAGACCGCCCAAGCGCGTTTGGCCCTCCAAAACCTCAGCCCAAATGTGCTGAAGAAGTCCGACATCCGCATCGGCTGCCACTGGTATTATTTGGACGGCACCGAGCGGCAGTGGGACGGCGGTCAGGCCGCTTATCTCAGCCAGGACCTTGCGCCCGGCAAGGCCGACGACGGCATCACGGCATCGTTCCAGGCTCCTTCCCAGCCGGGCCGCTATGCTTTAGTTTGGGATGTCCGCGAAGGCGATGGCCCCTGGCAGTCCGCCCTGCCGGTCGACGGCGGCGACACATTGCAGCAGTTTGTCACGGTCGGCGGCAAAGCGGACACCGTTCCCGTAGACCTCACGAAGACCTTCAACACTGTCGGCATCGCGCCGGACGAGCTTGGCAAGACCGGCGGCTTTGACGGCCACGGCAGCGTCCTGCCCGCCGAAATGCTGCCTCCCGACGTGACTTCCGAAGTGGACGGCAACCCGCTCCTGCAAGGCAAGCCCGGCCTGCCGCTGTACCCGTCCGGTTACTACACGGCGCAGACCGGCACGGACGCCGCCTCGAACCATGCCCTGCCGTTCCTGTACCCCATCCCAAAAGCCGGCCTGCCGAACATCGTTGCCTGCTCCGGCCAGACCGTCACCCTGCCAAGCAGCGGCAAATACACCGCCCTGCACCTCCTTGCCGCCGCCTCGGACGGCAGCCCGGTCACGGTCAGCATCAACGCCCAGTACGGCAGTGAAACCGCCTCCCTACCCGTCACCGTCGCCGATTGGAGCGCCGCCCCCCCGGCCCCGGCGTTCACCGCGTCTTACCGCCTGACCTCCGCCGGCGCCAAGCCCGGTCCCGTGACGCTCGGCGACTACCGCTTGGTTTTGGACCCGACAAAAAAGCTGA
>CAXTRL010000062.1:0-10663 GCA_964246575.1 uncultured Armatimonadales bacterium | reverse complement strand
CCGCGATTGTCCTGCCCGACGACCGCATCCTCAAGATACTGGCGATCACTTTGGAGAAATAGCATGAAGCAAGCGGCGGCAGCGTGTTTGTGTTTAGTTTTCGCGTCTGCCGCCCTCGCCGCGCCTGTCCCGCCCACGTTGCCGTCGGCCTACCAAATTATCCAGAAGGAAGGCCGACTAGCATTTACAGACGGCAGTTCCTTCTATGATTTTGAGAAAAACGGCACATTCCACTCAGGCCCATTGGGTTTGAGCGGACGCACCATTGAAGGTACCTGGAAGCTGGCGACTGCCAACGATTTCACCGGCTCTTTTGTGATACAGGGAACTTGGGGCTGGGTAAACGGCGCAAGTGCAATTAGCGACCGCCGCACAATGACGATGGCAGTTTATCCTAGAACGGGTCAGCCAAAGGGGAAAGAGGACAGGGGTATCCTCTTATCAGCGGGAAGTGCGCCCAAAAAAGTGAAGTTGCGTTCCTGCTATTTTGTCATTAAAGAATTAATCGCGCTGCCAAAGCCGAAGCAGTTGGAACCAAAGTAAAGGAGCAAACAACATGGATTGGCAAGAATACATTCACGGTAACCCAAAAATCCTTGCGGGTAAGCCGGTCATCAAAGGAACCCGGCTGGCTGTCGAGTTTCTATTAGACTTATACGGCGCAGGCTGGACCGAAGCACAGCTTTTGGAAAGCTACCCAACTTTGACACCGGAAGCACTGCGAGCAGTTCACGCCTACGCGGCTGAGAGTGTGCGAGAAGAAAAGTTATATACTCTTGCGGCCACAGGATGAGCGGCTTCCTTGCTGACGAAAACTTTCCGCTTCCAAGCGTTTACCTTCTGCGGAATGCGGGCTATGAAGTTAATGCCGTTATTGAAGATAGCCCCGGTATTGAGGACACGGAAGTCATGACGCGAGCGGCTTTAGAAAAGTTTATTGTTTTGACCTTCGACCGGGACTATGGCGAGCTTATTTTTCATCGCCGACTTCCGGTTCCTCTTGGAGTTGTTCATTTGAGGTTTGTGTCGGCAACGCCTGAAGAAGCAGGACATCGCCTTCTTGCACTGTTTGGAGACGACACAATGCCACTGGAAGGAAATTACACCGTTATCGACCAAAACCAAATCCGGCAGCGAAGGCTGCCGTAAGCTGTTCTGCCGAAGCCCATACAAAGGAGCCACCCCATGCCTGAACGCCTACGGTTTCCTGGCCTGTCTTCTACGGCCTTTGAGCATCCTACCGACAAGGCCGCGCTGGCCGTTCTGCGGAAAGCGCCGGGGCTGGACTGGGTGTTCCGCAAGTTTAACGAGTACGGCGGCAACTAATCAAACGACGTATCCCATTGCCTAAACGCTAGGCATTCGTCTTGCGGACAAAATCGGTGATCAAATCGGCAATCTCCGGCAGCGGCAGGGTGCTGGTATCCAGCGACAGATGGTAATACCGGGCGTCATATTCTTCCTTGCCGATCATTTGGCGGATATACTGGCGGCGGTTCTCATCGGAACGGGCAAGGAGCGTTCTGGCTTCGGCTTCGGTTGCGGCGGCAGCGTTGGCGACAAGCCGCGCCACGCGAAACGGTTCCGGCGCGTGCAGGAAAATTTTCACCAGGCCGGGATGCGGCGGCAGGACAAACGCAGCGAGGCGTCCGACAATTACGCAGTCTTCCCCGGCGGCGATTTCTTCCATGACTTTTGTTTCGGCGGCCAGCAGGTCGCGGTCGGTGACGGACAGCGTGACGGGAGCCTGATACACGGCTTCCGGCGGGCCGGTGGCGATGCCGCGCAGCATCCGCTCCCAGAACGAGACGCCGCGCTCTTCCCGGTGGGTCAAATCCGCTTCGTCCACCTGCAAATGCTCGGCGGCCTTGCTGACAATCTCGCGGTCCAGGCAGCGGATTTGCAGCGCGTCGGCGATGCATTGCCCGAGATACGAGCCGCCGCACCCAAGCTGTCGTCCCAATGTCACTGTTGTTCTCACGTTCCTGCCCTCCTGCATCTTATATTACCCGCGTCTGCCGGGACTTTATTCTCCTGGAACCTTGCACGTCTGCGGCGTGTTGACAGGAAAGAGACGGCGTTGTATAATACACGAATTGGCAAGCGATTTAGTAGGAATTAATACATGAGCGAGATAAAGCAAACCAAAGAAGAGCGTTTAAAGAAAGAAAAAGCGGGCTTAGACGTTCTGGCCGACATTTACCGCTACGCCGAAACCGGCTTTGACGCGATTGACCCCGGCGACTTCATGCGGTTCAAGTGGTACGGCGTGTACCAGCAGCGGCCCAATGAAGGCCACTTTATGATGCGGATTAAAGTCCCCGGCGGGCGCTTGACCACCGAGCAGCTACGGACGCTGGCTGGTCTGACCAAAGATTTCGCCCGAGGCATCAGCGACATCACGACGCGCCAGACGATCCAGCTCCACTGGCTGACGATTGAAGACATGCCGGAGATTTTCGCCCGGCTCGACGCCTGCGGCCTGACCACGGCGGGCGCGTGCGGCGACATCACCCGCAATCTGACTTCTTCCCCGGCGTCCGGCTTTGACCCCAAAGAAATCGCAGACACGCGGCCAGTAGTAGACGCGATCCAGGACTTTTTTCACTTAAACAAAGACTTCGGCGACCTGCCCCGGAAGTTCAAGATTGCGGTGGAAGGCTCGCCCATCCAAAGCACCGTGCCGCAGGTCAATGACGCGGCTTTGGTTGCGTACAAGCGCCTATCCGACGGCGTGGTCGGCTACCAGTTTTTGGTCGGCGGCGGTTTGTCTTTGCAGCCGTTCTTTGGTCAGCCGCTTGACATTTTTGTGCCTGCCGACAACTTGACGGGGATTGTGGACGTGATGCGGGCCATCGCCGAGTGCTACCGGGATGCCGACCAGCTTCGGGCCAAGCGCACCCGCGCCCGCCTCAAGTACCTGATGGCCGAATGGGGACCTGAGAAGTTCACCGCCGAAGTCCGGGCCAAGCTTGACTGGACACCCGACCCCGCCGCGCCGGGTTTTGAGTTCTCCGACGAGACGTACCGGGACCATATTGGGGTCAACCCGCAGGCGCAGCCCGGCCTCAACTGGATCGGCTTGTGCATCCTGGCGGGCCGGATGACCGACGAGCAGATGCGCCGCGCCGCCGATGTCGTGGAGAAATGGGGCGGCGGCGAAGTGCGCCTCACCAACGTCCAAAACATGCTGATCCCGCATGTTCGCACCGAGAACATCCCCAGTGCCCAGGCGGACCTGGCGGCGGCGGGCTTTGCGTGGGACGTTCCGAATATCCGGCGCGGTGCGATTGCCTGCACCGGCATTGAGTTCTGCAATTTAGCGATCACCGAAACCAAGCTGCGCATCGGCGACGTGATCACGCACTTGGAAGAAGTCGCGCCCAGCCCGTATGAGCGCGGCATCAAGATCAACATGAACGGCTGCCCGAACTCCTGCGCCCAGCACCATGTCGGCGACATCGGTTTGCAGGGCTGCCTGGCCCGCCGCGAAGACGGCTCCCAGGTGGAAGCCTTCGACATCCTGCTCGGCGGCGACTTAGGGCTGCACCCCAGCTTCAGCCGCCCGATCCACCGCAAAGTGCCTGCCGAGAAAGTCAAGTACGCCCTGGCAAATGTCCTGGAGCAGTTCCAGCAGACCCGTGAAGACGGCGAGCGGTTCGCCCAGTGGAGCCACCGCCACACTAACGAAGAACTGGATGCTTATCTCGGCGTCGAAACCATCGTCGGCGCCCCCGACCTGCCTGCCTCCGCGCAAGGCGCAGGCGCGACCACCTGGCGCTAGCCCAGTGACCAACGAAAGCCGCCCGGCAGTGCCGGGCGGCTTTTTCACGAGGCTTATTTATGCTTGATACTTATGTCGCTTTGCTTCGCGGAATCAATGTCGGCGGCAAAAATAAGCTGCCGAGGAAAGACCTGTCTGCTCTCTTTATTGAAACGGGCTGCGCGAGTGTGCAGACCTATATCCAAAGCGGCAACGTCATTTTTCAAGCAGACGCCGAAACCGTCGCCGAACTTCCAGCTACACTCACTGCGCTGATCGCGGAACGCTTCGGCCTGCGTGTTCCGGTCATCCTGCGAACGGCAGACCAACTCGCCGAAGCGTTCCAGAACAACCCATTCTTGGCGCAGGGCTTGCCCGAAGATACCCTGCACATTATGTTTTTGGCTGACCTTCCTTTCCCGGAAAAAGTCGCCGGGCTAGACGCCAATCGCTCCACCCCTGATGCGTTTGCCGTGCATGGACAGGAAATCTACCTGCATTTGCCGCATGGTGTTAAAGACACCAAGCTGACCAACGCCTATTTTGATGCCAAACTCGCCACCGTCAGCACCATCCGAAATTGGAAGACCGTCACCACACTGCTCGGCTTGATGAGCCGCTGACAAACGGCGGCGGGGTGCGGCGAAGATGCTCGGAGTAGGAGAGCACTGCAAGCCCCTCGGGCCAAAGCGCCCGGAGCGGGGTGAACAGCACCCCTACATTCACGTCCTCGCTTTGTCCGCGAAGGCGGACAGTAGGCGTTTCGCCCCACAGCGTAGAAATTCATTTCTACGCTCCTTCTTGCCGCTTGCAACTTTATGAATGCCCATTTGGAAACAAATCATTCGTATTCCGGACCTCATGGTTGCCTGGCAACGGCGTGAACACGAAATCAGACGGCGGCAGTTTTGGATTGACGCGAATGCTATCGTAGGTCTCAGTTCGCGTATCCAAATTTATTCCCGTTTCTAGGGCGGTCGGGGCTTCCGGGTCAGCCGCAGTTAACTTATGAAGTAAGTGATCACTCTGACCAATGTAGTATGTGACAACGACGGCGGCTCCCGGCCAGTCCCGATTTGTGACCCCTGGGGCATAAGGGATGCGAGCAACGACGACATCATACGACGCCGGACCGGGCGTCCCCTGCAAATCCTGCACAACCGACTCTCCTAGCGAGTATACAGGCGGCAGCATTTGAGAATAAGAACCAGCACTATGCAGCCTCACTCCTAAAGCGACGTTGGGCATTCCTGCGTCTGCTTCAACTCCGCTGTCGAAACCAATGCCTCCAAAGCTTGCGAACCACGGATTTAAGTCAGGAGACATATTAGGCGGTCCCACGAAGCGCACCGGCTCTTTTGCATAACGATCTGCAAGACCATTACCCCCATGACTACTTGCCTCCGTGCAAGTCACATACAGATTGCTTCCATCGCTGACGGCAAGCGCTTGACCGGACATGTCGCGCATTAAAGTAAATCGGCTAAAGCGGACTTTGTTGGGGCGCTCAATTTCGTAATCCGCATCTCTTGCGACGCCGGAGTCGTCTCGGCTGGTAACATGACAGCTAAACGAGTGCATGGCGGCGTAGGTGGCGTACATCTGGTTCAGGACGGCGAGGGCCTGCGCTTGGTTTTCCTGTTGAGCGGCGGCAACGCGCTTTGCCTTCATCTGCGTGGTGACGCGGACGGCCCCGGCAGTTCCGAGGACGAAGATGGCGACAAGTGCGGCGACTCCAAGCTGAAGCCGAAGACGGTTGAGGTTCATGGCGTGAAAAACTCCTTGTGCGAGAATGGAAGCGGGTGTGCTGTCAGCGACGGGCAGTGTGAGCCGGGCTATCGCTTCGGCGGCATGGGCCGGGGCGGGACGAACAGCCAGCGGCAGCAGGGTGGCTAAAGCGGCGGCGGAAAGCGCGATGTTCCGAGTGGCGAACCAGCGGCGCAGGCGGTCTAGCGCTCGGTTGACTCGCATTCGGGCGGCGTCTTCGGAAATGCGTCGTCCCGCGCCGATTTCAGCAAGTGAGCATTCCTGAAAGAAGCGTTCGATAATGAGAGAGCGCTGACCCGGCGGCAGCGCTTGCAGGGCGTCGTTGAGAAGCGGCTCGACTTCGGCCCATTCCGGCGGTTCTATGGGCTGCTGCATCTGCTGCATTTGCATTTGTGCCGCCTCCAATTCATGCGCCTGCCGCCGCTGCTCTTGACGCCGGGCGTTCTTCGCCGTCAGCAGCGCGGCGTGGAACAGCCAGGAAGCCAGCGTCCGGTTGGCGCGGCTTGCCTTCAGCTTCGGCGCTTTGCGAGCCAGCAGAAGAAAGACTGCTTGGGCAGCATCTTCCACGAGGCTTCGGTCGCCAAGTTCCCGCTGGCAAACGCGGTACACGAAATTGGTGTAGCGGCGGCAAAGCTCGGCAAACGCCGCCTGCGAGTTCTCGTCCCTAAACTTCCGAAGAAGCTGCCAGTCCGTCATTGTGGTTTCCTTTCTGCTGTTCTTATTTGCTGTTCTTAGGAGTAATGTTCAGGCGAGCGGCGGAGCGAACGGGTGCGGCAAAAAATAACCGTCCGGCAATGCCGGACGGCGCTTTTTGTTACCGGCTCCAATTTTCCATTTGTACGTTTGGCATCGGTTGGAAGTGGCTGAGGTTGCAGGTGATGACGGTGAAGCCGTGAATGATTGCGGTCGCGGCAATTCGGCAGTCGCGCGTGCCGAGGCGCTTGACGGCGGCAGGCCAGGATTGGTACAGCGCTTCCATCTCGGCGGTGTACGGCAGAACCTGATAATTTGCGAGTTGTCGCCGGGTTTGCAGAAGCAGATCGTAGGCGAGCGGCAGCTTGAGGCTATCAGCCTTCCGGGCAGGGCTGAGACTGTTAAGGAAAGCCATGCGGCCACGAAATTGTTCCTCTACCACAATCGCGGGCAGCCAGATGTCGTAAGGCGGCACGTTCTCGATACGACGGATGATTTTTAGGTTGCCGTGCAGCACGAGCGTCAGCGTGTCGTTGTCAAGCACGAACATCCGGCTTATCCTCTTGAACGACTTGATATGCTTGCCCCTCGTCATCTTCAATTGGATACCGTTCGTCTATTTTGCGGCGCTCATCGTCCATCGCCTGCACGAACTCTTCCCAGAAAGGGTCGTCTTTAAAGGCTCCAAACGAGCTGAAAAGCGGGTGCAAATCAGGAGGGTCGCCTGGCATCCAGGAAGATAAGTGAGGACCATTGTCATTTTGCGCGGTAGAAGAGGCAGAGGCGGCTTTTACGCGATGCTTTGCTTTTTGCATAAAGCCAGTATAGCACAAAAGGCCCCCGGCAGTGCCGGGAGCCTTTTGCGTTGATTAACGTGCGTTAGCGGATGCCGTGGGCTTTATTGTAGGCGTCTACGGCGGATCGCAGGCGGATGGCGTAGGTCGCGACGCGGGTGCGGAACGTGTCGTACTGGCCTTCGGGCAGGTTTGCCAGCGGCTTGGTCAGAAACGTCTTGACGTAGGTTTCAGACTCGCTGACCAGAGGCTTTGCGATGTGCGCGTCCTTGCACTCGCGCAGGGCGGCGTACATGGTGGTCAGGTAGCGGACGTCGGTGACGCCTTCGCGGCAGGCTTCCCACTGCAAGGTATCCAAGACGCCACTTTTGACCGGGTAAGTCAGCATCAGAGGGCGGAAGGCGATCTTGGACGGACATGCGCCCGCCGAAGTCTCATCATACGGGTCCGCGCCGAAGGCAGTCTGGTAGTCCGGCAGGAATGCACCGTACAAGTTGGACTTCCAAAGCAAGATGCCCGTGTCCACGCGGTTTGTTTTCGGGTCTTCGTCCGTTGCGGGCCAGTACCACCAGTCGCGGGCCATGGACAAACGCTGGCCGTTGGTGCGGAGCAGCTTCTGCGGGTACTCCGAATCGCGGTTGTAGACGACAATGTCCGCATTCTGTCCAATCGCTGTGAAGTCGTCCTGGCGCGGGATGTAGGTCGCGTTAGGAATGCCGGCTTTTGCCAGCGGGGCCATGCGGGCGGACGCCGCCGCGTTCGGCTCCGGGTCGGCGTAGTAGGTCAGCACCGGGTCGCTGTGGCCTGTCCGCTGCTTTTCCACGTCCTGCGGGTCGCCGTCGCCTTTGTACAAGTTGTACGCGGTGCCGAGGCCATTGTTCTTGTATTCGGAAACGGCGTCCCAGAGCGTGTCCGGCGAATCATACAAAGATGCAATGGTGAAGCCGTGGGCGTCAATGTCGGCAAGCTGAGCGTCCAGCACGTTCTTGGAAACAAAGTCGGTGACGAGATGCCTGCCGTCCGGCGACGGCAGGGCCGCCGGCGCAGGGTCCAGCCGGGAGCGCAGGTCCACGCCGTACTGCTTGGCGGGCGAATACAAGCGCAGCGGCAGGACGGTCAGGGTCAGAGGAACAACCATCGGCGCGAGCAGGCCGCGCCCGCTGACAACGATGCTGCCAAGATACGGGCCGGGGGGCGTGTTGCGTGGGACAGACACAGACAGCCAGAACTGCTTGGATGTATCCGCCGGGATGTCGCACACGGCGGGGCCGGTCAGGCGCACATCGGGAGCCGAGCCGCTGAGGGGAACGCGGTCATCTTTGACCAGAAGCTCCGGC
Source organism: uncultured Armatimonadales bacterium (assembly GCA_964246575.1). GTDB lineage: Bacteria > Armatimonadota > Armatimonadia > Armatimonadales > Capsulimonadaceae > JANXMY01. The sequence continues at coordinate 2,309 of CAXTRL010000062.1, read as the reverse complement.
ACCGCCGCCGCCGTGTCCGGGTCACGCAGCGGCCCGGCGCCGTCCTGATCCCAAACCTTGACGACATGAATGTCGACGGCAGAGCGCGGCAGCGCATGGCCGAGACCCTGCAAATCGCGCGGCAGGGAAACCGCAACATTCGTTAACGCCGCCGGGCTGTAAAGGCAGAACGACGCGGCTTGCGTTTGCTCGGCGCAGGCCGACACGAGTACGCCGAGGCTTGCGCCGCCGGCGGCGGGCGGCAGCGACGACGGCAGGACGCGCTCAAACAGCGTTTCGGGCGTCCACACCAAAACCGGCTTTTTCGCCGCGATCAAGGCTTCCTGAGCGTACACCAAGCGGTTCCGCCGATCCAGTCCCGGCGGCGTCACCGTCAGGCGAAACGCCACACGCCCGCCGTGGGTGAGGCCCGGCTGGGTTGCCAAGCCGTAGTTCACAGCCGAAGCCTCGTCCGGGGTGCCGACCGCCTGCCAGGCTCCGATGTTGCTGAGGTCTGCGCTGGAAATCGGTGTGTTCGCGCCGCCTGTGCCGGCGGCATCCAGCGTGACCCAGGCGACATCATCCACAATCAGTGTGGACTGCCGGGCGGTGGTCACGTCTAAAGCGAGGCCGCTCGCTTTGGACCAATCCGGCTGCGGATCGTCTACGTCCGTGCCGCTGGTCTGGGCGTCGGCAGGCAGCGCCATATCCAGCGACTTGTACAGTGGCGGGGCCGGGCGGAGCGTAAAATTCGCCTTCGGCAGCACGACTTCGCGCCAGCCGGTGAACGAGATCGGAGTCGGCTCCGAAATCCATTCATCACGCGGCAGCGGGTCGGACGCCGGGGACAGCGTCCGGGCCGGGGCCAGCACCCGCACGCGCAGATTCGCGTGGCTGCCGTCGCCATGCACCCAAAGGCGAACACCGTTGTTGTCGCCCATCGCAGGCAGGGCGTCGTGAACAAGCAGCGTTTGGACCGGCTCTGTTTTGCCGACAACGCGGGGCGTCAGCGGCGTCATGGCCTTGACGGCAGTCTCGGCAAGGGCCGGATGGCTGAAGCCGGCGGAAAGCAAAGAAGCCGCCGAAAGCGCGGCCAGCGGAAGCGCCATGCCAAAGCGGCAGGGACGTTGAAAGGTCAAGTGGAAGTCCTCCTAAGGGGGGTCGTGCTGGGAATTGTGAATAAAAAGACAAGCGGGTAGTTACAAAGTAAAAAGACGGGAATGCGCGGGAAAAAGTTCCCGTTCAACCCCGCCACTTTCAACCCCGTCGTTATGCGCCGTGAAGAAGGAACCATGTGTTAAAACACACGGCTATTTAGCGCGGACGCTACGAAGTACCGCTTCGCGGCACTAAGACAATCTGTTCCTAACCCCGCGAAGCGGGTGTTTCGTGGCGTCCGCGCTAAATAGCCGTGACATTCATGTCATGGTCTTAGATCGCTATTACTCGCCGCTCTTGTCACTTGCCGCCGCGAGGTCACGGCCTGCCGAGTCGGTGGCGACAATGTCCCATTCCGTGCCGTAGCGGCGCAGCGTATAGGACACATACACGGTTTTTTCCGCGCCGGGTGTCGTACCGTCGGCATTGGAGTCAGCCCCGGATTGGTCAAACGGCACCGTAGCCCCGTCGCCGCTAGCATTGTTTGTGTCTGTCGCCCGATAGACATGGGAGCCGAACGCGGTCACGTCGCCGTTTTTGGCTTTCCGCAGGCGCGTGAAGTTGAACGAGACCGTGTGCAGGCGGTCTAAAGCGTCCCGCGTGATCTGGGAAAAATCGCTTGATGCGATGGAATACGAATACTTGCCGTCCAAGAAAACGGAGATGCGCGTGTCGGGATCGCGCAGATGCTTTTTGACGAGATCAATCGTGCCGTCGGTCCAGGCGTGGGCGATGTCCGCGAACGCCGCTTGGAAGGAGCTGGCCGGATACGCATGTTCCAAAGCGGCTTTGGCTTGATCGCCACCTTCCTGAAGCTGGGCTACCCGCTCCGGCGTCGCGACATAGTAGTTATTCTGGTTGTACGTCGTCTGGTAGACCGGCGTGTAGAACGGCAGGGACGGCGTGGAATAATCGACCGGCTGCGGGTCGCTGACAACGACATTGGTGCTGTACACATACTGCGGAAAGCCGCTGTACCCGGAATACAGCGACGGGTACGAGTTCGGCGCGTAGTTATTGCAGTAGTTGCCGTAGTAGTAGCCGCCCAGCAGGGCCGGCCCGCCGCCCGTAATCGGCGCTTGCCCGCCAAAGAACCCGTTGGCAGGCCCGACCGGCGGGATGGGGTTACGGAAAAAGCCGTTGCCCGCTCCCACCGGCGGCAGGTACGCCCC